>CAZFGM010000836.1:0-3051 GCA_964518515.1 uncultured Alcaligenaceae bacterium
CGCAAACTTCGTAGGGAACCCGGGTGTGTATCTCGCCCGGGTTCCCCTTTTCTTTTTCGGCGACAAACAGTTTGCCTCTGGGGAATTCTTCCTCTTTCTCATACTCATACTCTTACTCTTGCTCTTTACTCCTAATCTTTTTGATCCAAACGTAGAAAATGAGTAAGAGCAGGAGTAGGAGTAAGCCCCCCTGGCAGTTAACAAATCCCCGAAAAAACGGTTACCAATAGCGAGGCAAGCCATGATCGTCGTCATGAAACCCGGGGCCACGCCGAAACAGGTTGATCATGTGGTCGCCTTGATCGAAGAACTGGGCCTGCGCAGTCACGTCATCGTCGGCACCGAACGGACGGTGGTGGCGGCCCTGGGCGAGAAGCGCGACGGCGCCAAGCAGGCCCTGGAAAACGGCGAAGGAGTGGACAAAGTGGTTCCCATTCTGGCCCCGTACAAGATGGCCAGCACGGAAGTGCAGGCCGAGCCGACGTGCGTAAGCGTGCGCCATCTCAAGGTAGGCGGGGGCCAGGTCGGTTTCATCGCCGGTCCTTGTTCCGTCGAGAGTCGACAGCAAATCCTCGATATTGCCGCCCTCGTCCGCGAGACGGGCGGCACGGGTCTGCGCGGCGGCGCCTTCAAGCCGCGTACCAGCCCCTATAGCTTTCAGGGACTCAAGGAAAAGGGCCTGGAGCTTCTCGCCCTGGCCCGCGACCAGACCGGCCTGGCCGTCGTCACCGAGGTCATGGCCCCCGAGCACGTGCCGCTGGTCGCCCGCTACGCCGACGTCCTCCAGGTCGGCGCCCGCAACATGCAGAACTACCCGCTGCTCGAAGCCGTGGGTGAAAGCGCCGTGCCCGTGCTCCTCAAGCGCGGGCCATCCGCCACCATGGACGAATTCCTGCTCGCCGCCGAATACATTCTCAAGACCGGCAACACCCAGGTCATGCTGTGCGAGCGCGGCATCCGGACTTTTGAAGATCACACCCGGTTCACCCTGCCCCTGGCCAGCGTGCCGTATCTTCATCAGACGACGCATCTGCCGGTGGTGGTGGACCCGAGCCACGGCACGGGCAAGGCCAGCCTGGTGGCGACCATGGCGGTGGCCGCCGTCGCCGCCGGCGCCGACGGCCTGATCGTCGAAGTGCATCCCGATCCGGAAAAAGCCCTATCGGACGGCTTCCAGGCCCTGACCCCGCCGGCATTTCGCGACATGATGGCCCAGTGCCGCAAGGTGGCCAACGCCCTCGACCGCAAGATTTAACTTTTCGGCCTCTTCTCCGCCCAGCCGGCCAGCACCTCCGGCAAAGGGTATTCCGTGATCGGCAGACCCAGGGTCGGAATCTCCTGCAAACGCCGCCAGGCCCGCGTCACCCGCGCTTCCTGCTCGGCGACGTACGCCGGATCGAGCTGCTCCTTGGCGAACAACCCTTCGCATTGGACGGGCGGAAAGGCCGGATCGACGATGTACTGCGCCGTGGCCGGATTGCAGCGGACGTGGCGCTCGCGCATCGTTGGCAAGGCCAGCGGCGACACCTCGCCCAGGATGTAGCGGAGGTACAGGTCGGACTCGGTGATGACCTCCACGTCCTGACCGCAGACGTCGCACAGGTAACCTTGATCGCAGCGGGCCATGAAGACCTCTCCCAAATTGGAAAGAAACAACAGGCAATCCTCTTTCCCAATTGGCAATTGGTAATGGGCAATTGGTAATGGGCAATTCTTTCATGAAGGCCGCTTCACCCGCAATCCAAGAATCCTGGCCAATTCGGCCACCGGTTCCTTGTGATCGTCCACGCGCAGGTCGAGATAGCGGTCGCCGAAGCCGTTGGGCCCGGCGCGGTCGCGGACCACCACCAGGGAGGCGGATTGCTTGCCGCGCTTGTCGCCGCCGGCCTTGTCGCCCGCTTCGAGCGCCGCCATGAGCCGCCAGGCCAGGGGTCCTTTGGTATCTTCGAACGCCTTGGCCATGTCGTCGATCACGGCTTGACCCTTGAGCAGGTTGCCCTGACAGGCATAATGTTTGCCGGTCTTGCCGCCCGCCCAAGGCAGGCATTTCTGGCCGGTGAACTGGGCGACCTCACCCTGGGCATCGACCAGGCCGAGCTGGCGAAACTCCTTTCCCGGGTCCGCTTCCATGATCTTTTCCAGGACTTCCTTGGCCGACTTGCCCTTGGACAAAAGTTCGAGCGCTTCCGGCCCGTAGGTGGTTCGGACCAGGGCCTGGGTGGCCACCGCGCCGGCCCCGGCCTTGGCATACGGCACCGCCGACCCCACCGCCAAGAACCGGGAAGCCACCGCCACGCCCCATTCCTTGCGGTCAGGATCGTAGGCGGCGATGGAAAAGGTGCTGGCATAATGTGGCGGCGAGTTCACGGCCACATACGTTTCGCCAACCACCGCCTCCGGTCCTGGGTGCAGATTTCCCAGGAGGAAAAACACGCCCAGGAGCATCAACCCTGCTTGTTTCATGAACGGCCCTCCCCGATTGAAGAATTCAACAGTTTCCCGATTTTAGCATGTCGGGTAAGTCAGGCCCGCCAAGCGGCAAAACGCCCACCGCGCGGGGGGGGGGACGAAGACGCGCCTGCGGGCTTGTTTTGCCCTGTTTACAAGTTTTTTCAAATACAAATTGTTACATCCAGAATCCAGATAAAAAGCAAAAAAATTGAGGAAAATACCCTGGTCTAATTTGCAAAGTCGGAAAATTCGTTCTACAGTTGGATAGTGACGGGGTGCCTAATTCGGCACCTGTCGCGGAATAAAGAGGCTTGTCGTCCTCGATTAAAGGCAAACCCGCCGTGAGGCGGGGACGCAAAGCCATGGGCTCTTAACCGTCCTAGGGGGGACGGATAAGGCTGCCAGGCTACCGAAGGGATGGACGGGACCCGAAAGTACGTCTGGTGACCCGGCTTCCGCAAGGAAGCCGGGCTTTTTTATTTTTTATGGACTCTTTCACAATTGGGCAATTCCAGGCATGGCGAAGTAGACACCACTCACGGGCCTTGCAACGAAATAGTAGGTCAGGCTTTCCAGCCTGACCGAGCTAGCCCAATGTCA
>CAZFGM010000837.1:0-3021 GCA_964518515.1 uncultured Alcaligenaceae bacterium
GTCGGCCGCGGCGGCTGGGTTTCCCCACCGGGCGGACCGGCCGGCGGCAGCGTCGCCGGTTCTCCCGAAACGGGGTCCGTGGAGGGGGCCGCTTTCGGCGGCAACGTCGCCCATTCCGAGGCGGCCGCCGGCGGCGGTGTTGGAGTTTGGCTGCTCTCACGTGGCTCACTCATGGCGGAACCTCCGGAAAATCCTTTCACATCTTGACCCGACCTGATGGGGATTGAGCCCCTATCTTTTCACCCCAGTTTCCAAGGTGCAAATGATTTCCCGCGAAATCGGATCACCGAAGAATTTTTTTTCGGGTGATCTATACTCGGCGGGCTTGGCCCGACTATGGATTCTCGGGGTCAAAGACCGAAAGGCCCTCGCCGGCCGCTACCGCCAGAAGTTCACGGTCCGCACAGACAAAGTGTTTTACCACCCCGCGCGTCCGAAGGTCGAGGGCCACGGCAAGCTGAAGAGCATCAAGCGTCCGAAGCCGCACGGTAAGCGCGTGCTGGCGAAGGAGTCGTTCTCCCTCCCGGAAGTGAAGTGCTACGAGGCGAACGCTCAGGGGTCGCTTTTTCTTGGCCAGGTCTGCCAAGAATCGGCGGCGCAGGGCATCGAAGTCCGCGGCGGAAATCGTGCCCGCCCGCACCTTGCCGGCGAAGGCGGATACGATCTCCACGGCGGAGAGCCGGGAGATGAAGATGTCAAGGGCCGGGTCGTTCCAGAGCCCATCGACTTCGGCGGTCCCCGTTTCGGGGTGGTAGTGCTTAACCAGAGCACTGCTGTCGAGAAAGTACCCGGGCATTACACCCTTTCATCCCGTTCGGATCGGATTTCTTGGCCCATGGAGCCCGGAATCTTGGCCAAAGCGAGCCGGACTGCTTCAAGCGTTACCGAGTCGTCGGCTTCCGCTTCGGCGGACCGGATGAAATCGGCATCAAGCCATTCGTCGGCAGGGATTTGCCCGTTGCTCACGATAACCGTGACCAGTTCGTGCTCTTTGAATGGCATGGGTTCCAGGGGTCTAAGGACCCCATTCTCGTAAACGGCTTTAACGCTTTTCGTCATGAGGGTAGCCTCCAAGAACTATGATACCGGGGCAATCGCCCCGGCGTCGAGCCAAGTTGCATGGGTTGTCCACCTCCACCATTCACCCCACCCTTCACTTCTTCCCTGCCGAGTGCCACAGGATTTTGAGAGCGTCCTTGCCGGCGGCGGCGAGTTGGCCGAACACCTTGGCGATCTTGCCGGCGTCCGCCTCGCCCTTCAGGCAGCGCAACAGCGCCACCGCACGGGCTTCCTGCAACAACTCGACCAGGGCGGGCAATAGCCACTCCTGGAGGCCGTACTCTTTTTGCGGCGCGGCGCACACCGGCACGACGCCGGCCAGGAAATCGCCGAGCTGCTCGCGGACCGCGGCCACGGCCTGGTCGATCTGCTGCTCCTTGGGCCGCTGGGGCTGCTGCCAGTGATACGGCGGGTCCCATTCCAGAGCCGGCGACAGCAGGTCGATGTGCGTCAGCACGCCCAGGATTGGCGGCAGTTTCAGCTCGGGATGCTGGGAAAAAAACTTCGTCAGCTCTTGGAGCATTTCCAGGTCGCCTTGCCGGCCGGGGTTGCGGGCGTGCAGCACCAGGAAAACGACGTCGGCCTGGCAGGCGGCCTCTTGGGTGCCCCGCACCTGGTCGGCGGCCGGGCCAGTGTGGCCGTAGCCGACGGTGTCCAGAATCACCAGTTGCGCGGGCACACCTTCGGGTTGCAATTGGTAGCGCGTGATTTCTTCGGTGGTACGCACTACATCGGTCTTGGCCTTCTGTTCGCCGAGGAGGGCGTTGATCAGGCTCGATTTGCCGACCTTGGACTGGCCGAGGACGGTAATGGTGACGCCGCGGAGGCCGGCGGTTTGGGTGCCGTCCGCACCCGCCTCGCCTTGCGCGGCCTGGACCAGCTCCTGGTAGCGCCGGGCGCCGACGCGCAGCCGGCCGCTGTGCAAGTCGATCAAATACGTGCCCAGGCGATGCACGAAAGCGCTGTAAAACCAGACGAGCAAGTTGAACTGCAATTTCTGCCACGGCATGGTCAGGCCGACGTGGCTGGCCAGGTAGCGGACGCCGGTGTTGACCGGGGCGAACAGGCCGGAGATGAGCCAGCCGACGTTGCTGACGGTGCGGTACCAGTCGGCCACCTTTTTGGCTCGCCGCCAGTCGTTGATGGTCAACAGGTGGCCGCCGGGCAGGTATTTATCGACCATTTCCGCCAGGTCGTGAACCGCCAGCTCGATGACCGCGAGGATTTCCGGTATGGTCAAGGCGCCGACAGGGTCTTTGGCGCCGGGATGATAAAAGGCGGCCAGCTCAAAGGCCAGTTGCTGGCCGGCTTCGACATAGAATTGCATCTGGCTGAGCTGATCGGGGGGCAATTTCTCGGCGGCCTTGGCCCGGCCTTCGACCAGCTTCCAGGCTTCGCGATCGCGGTCGGTCCAGTGCAGGGGCGCGGTGAAATCCAAGCGGAGGAGGCGCTGCCCGCGCTGCCAGCGCCAGGCCAGATAATATCCCCCGGCCAGGAACGCCGTCAAGGGAACCCAGAACCAGCTCCACCAGCCGCTTTCGATAAGGTGGTAAACGCCGAGGCCCGTCAGGAGCAGCAGCGGTGCGGTGAACAGCAGGGCGAGAACCAGGATGCGCCAGTGCTGCATGATTCGCCCTCGGGCCGATCAGGAAGTTGACCCGAAACCTTTTTGTCATCCGGTTCCACAACACCAGCCCTTATCAACTCTTGGTATTGCCCTTCGCCAATTACCAAGATATGGGTCGGCCGGGTTCGAAACATGCCCCCCATGCCAAAAAGCACTTTAAGGGCTTTTTGGTATTGAATTGCAGGCATCTTTTCTCCTTTCATTGGCGGACTGCTTCTTCAAGCTGGGCAAGATCGCACTTTTTTCGAGACTGTAGCAAAGACATCGGGTTGAAGTGGCGTTCCAGCCCCGTTCACCAGGGATTTTTTGCTTCCCATTAATTTGATTACGCTCAA
>CAZFGM010000838.1:0-3016 GCA_964518515.1 uncultured Alcaligenaceae bacterium
CCGCCGATTCCTGGAAAAAAAACCTCTTCCAGAAACGGTAACTTTGGTGTGTTTCGGCGATAAAGCTTTCCAATGCCACAGGCAGGCCCTGGAGGAGGAGTGTTGAGCCAGGAAAAATATGCCCTTGGCGGAACCAGTGGGAAGAAGGAAAGCCGGCGAACAGTTTTTCCCTTTCCATGGAGAAATTTATGCTGCCGGTGAAAATTAAGGCGGAAAAATATGGGCAGGCGATTGCCTTGTTGTTAAAAATGGGGGGAGGATTCCAGACTCGGTTTCAACGCACATTGATTGTCAATACCCAGCAGCAGCGGGTCCTGGAAGAGGCAGGTTTCGTGGCGGCGAACAGCGCCCGAAAGAAGATGAGAAAGGGTCGTGGCGAAAAAACGACATAGGCTGGGAAATTTCCAAGTGGAATTGGCGGCACTGCACCGGTACATCTCCGAAGATCTTCCTTTACGCCTCTTCGAAGGCCACCACCACGCAGGTAACGTTGTCGCGCGAGCCGCGGTCCAGGGCGGTGTGGACGAGGATGTCGGCCCAATCCTGCGGGTCGCGGAACTTGGCGCTGCCGTCGATGAGGTCCTGGTCGGAGACGTGATTGGTCAGGCCGTCGCTGGCGAGCAGCAGGCGGTCGCCGGCCTGGGGAGTGAACGGGTGAACGTCGGCGCCTTCCATCATGCCGGCGCAGCCGAGGAATTTATGCAAGACGTGCTGGTAAGGACTTTTGCGGGCTTCCTCGGGCGTCAGGGCGCCGCAAGCGACCAGGGCCTGGGCCACGGAATGGTCCACGGTCAACTGCTCGACCTTTCCTTCGCGGACCAGGTAGGCCCGGCTGTCCCCCAGGCCGGCCACGTACACGCGGTCGGCCCAAGTCAAGGCGCAGACGGCGGTGGTGCCCATGCGCCGGCCTTCAGGTTGGCAGCGGCCCGCATCGATGATGGCGTCATTGGCCTCGGCCAGGGCGCGCTGCAAAGCGGCCGCGGCCTCGTCCCGGGCGGCCAACCGATCGTGCACCACGCGCGGGATGATTTCCGCCGCCATGCTGCTGGCCTGCTCGCCCCGTTCCTGGCCGCCCATGCCGTCGGCCACTAAAAACAGCTTCTGCCCCAGATCGACCACGAAGCGATCTTCGTTGTTGGGCCGGACGCCCTGGGCGCTCTTGCTGCCGACGCGGAGAACTAAGCCGGCCATGCCGTGCTCCTGGGGAAGGGGCTCAGTGCGGCTCGGGAGCCTTTCCTTTTTTATTCTACCCCGACGGAGGCAATCCGCCACGCCAGAGTTTTAAAGGATTACCTTCCGGATGCAAGAAAAAATCGGCTTTCTTCGGAAAAATGTTACGATCGGCAAAAAATTCCTCGCCTCCTCCCGAAAAAGCTTGTTCAGGGGACCCGCAGCCCGGACAATCGGAAAAAGGGACTCCAGCCCGCAGGCGAGTCTTCGAGCCTGCGGGGTTTTGTGTCTCGCCCCAGGAGATAATATGAAATCGGTTTTCGGCCTTTTCTTGGCCTGCTTCGCCGTTCCGACCGCTCTGCCTGCGGATGCCCCCAAGTATCCGCCGCCCGCGGAGGTCAAGGCGGCTTTCCTAAAGTTGCTGGACCGGCCCAGAGTGCCGCTCGACGTTCACCTCACCAGTAAGAAAACACTACCCGACGGCTTTGTCCACGAACACCTGAGTTTCGCCAGCGAGAAAAAAGCCGCTGGGACCATCGAGCGCGTGCCGGTGTACCTGGTCCGGCCCGCGAAAACCGGCGCGAAAAAACTGCCGGCGGTGATCGTGCTGCACGGCACCGGCGGCTCCACGAAGAGTCAGATTCCTTTCATGACCGAGCTGGCCAAGCGCGGCATCCTCGGCGTGGCCATCGACGCCCGCTATCACGGCGAGCGCTCCGGCGGCGCCAAAGGCGCCGCCGCCTACAACGCCGCCATCGTCCGCGCCTGGAAGACCAAGCCCGGCCAGCCCCAGGAACACCCCTTCTACTACGACACCTGCTGGGACCTGTGGCGGACGGTCGATTACCTGGTCACCCGCGACGACGTCGATGCGGACCGGCTGGGCATGATCGGCTTCAGCATGGGCGGCATCCAGACCTGGCTGGCGGCGGCCGTCGATGAGCGCATCAAAGTCGCGGTCCCGGCCATCGGCGTGCAGAGCTTTCGCTGGAGCCTGGACAACAACCAGTGGCAAGGCCGGGCCCGCACCATCAAGGCCGCCCACGACGCTGCCGCCAAGGACCTCGGCGAAGCCGAAGTCAATGCCAAGGTCTGTCGGGCCCTGTGGAACAAGATCATTCCGGGGATGTTGGATCAGTTCGATTGCCCGAGCATGCTGCGCCTGTTCGCCGGCCGGGCCCTCTTGATCGTGAGCGGCAGCAAGGACGGCAACTGCCCGCTCGGCGGCGCCAAATTGGCTTTCGCCGAAGCGGAAAAAGCCTTCCAGGCCGACGGCGCCCGCGAGCGACTGCGGATTATGGTCGCCGACGTGGGCCACACCGTCACGCCCGAGCAGCGCCAGGCGGCGCTGGCCTGGTTCGAACGGTGGCTGAAAAACGCACCCCGAAAATAAAGTTTTCCGCGGCTACCAACCAACTTTTCTTTCATGGGCGGCTGAACGATTGCCCAACCTACTGATTACTGCGCGGCTAATGAATGTGGCGGCCGGTTTTCAACCGGCCGAATCGGCAAGTTAAAAAATTGCCGCCACATTATCCGCGCAGCTCCCAATAACAGATACGGGCGCCAGGTTTGTTAATTCGCACGCGTTGCTTGGTCAGGACAGGACGGAGGGCTTGGTGAATTTCGGCCTTGCCTGTTGCGGAAGATCCAGGCAGTGCTAGAGTTTCCGGCATACCTGGTCTCCTTTCGGATTCGAAGGGGAGTTTAGTCCGATCGCACCCCGTGATGGCAAGATGGATCGTGATACGCTGAAACCCGGAGTAGATTAGATCGAAAACATACCGAAAAGTTGCAACCAATACCATTGCGCTTTTTCCAATGTTTGAGGGTCAGCCCCGTTCAC
>CAZFGM010000839.1:0-3010 GCA_964518515.1 uncultured Alcaligenaceae bacterium
CAGGACCGGCATGATAAAGAGGTACATCTTGTGGCATCCCGTCTTGCATCCTTGCCTGTTTCCCAATCCCTCACCCCGCATCCCTGGCTCAATCGGCGGGTGGCGGTGCGCTACCGCTGCGGCCCGCTGACCACCGGCCGGTTGGCCGTCGGCGGTTGCCTCTTCCGGCGGGCCCGCATTCAGGATATTTCCCGCGGCGGCGTCGCCCTGGTGACGCGCCGGCCCATCCCCGCCGGCTGCTGTATTCTGATTCAACTGAAAAACGAGATCCTCGACATTACCTACGACCTGTCCGCGCGCGTCGCCCACACCACCCGAAAAAAACAACATCACTGGGTGATCGGTTGTGCGTTCACGCGCGAACTGACCGCCGCGGAGTTGGAAACGTTGCTGTAAACGGCCTGGAGCCCGTTCCGAGCCGGAAGCGTAAGCGACGGTTGTGGTTTGGGGGAATGGGAAAAAGTTATCTAATCCAATTATAACGTTCCGAGCCGGAAGCGTAAGCGACGGTTGTGGTTTGGGCCGTCGCTTACGCTTCCGGCTCGGAACCGGCAAAATCGGCAGGAAGGCGGAGTCCATGTCGGAAGAACTTCTGTGGATTCTGGGCTGCCTGGGCGCCGTCTGGGCCTTGGGTCCGTCTTTGCTGCACCTGCTCGGGTTGAGCTGGATTCGCTACGTTGCCCAAGGAGACCCGCTGTCCGTGGAACCCCCGGCCGGCGATCTGGATTACCAGCGCCGCTTTCAGGAACTGGTGGAGCTTGGTTTCCAGCCCGTGGGCACCGTGACGGAATACCTGTGGTTTTCCCAGGTGCATTGGTTCCAAATCTATCCGGTGCGGTGCCTGGCGCGCGGCGACGGTCACTGTTACGCCAGCCTTTATCGCCTGGACCCGGGCGAACCGCTGCGCCTCAGCCTCGAAACCTTTACCAGCGGCGGCGGCCTGGTGCGGACCGTCACCCCCGGCGCCGACCTGCAGGACATCACGGATACCGCGCTGCGCGTGGAAGTGCCCCACGCGCGTGTGCCGGAATTGCTGGATCGCCACCAGGAACATGTGCAGCTTTTCACCGAGCAGCGCGGCCTGAAAGCGATTCCCGTCACGTTGCAGGAACGGGCCGCCCTGGACGAAGAGCACGATCGCCGCTTGCTGAAGAAGATCGATTCCTCTACTCCCAATACCTGGCCGTGGAATTTTTTCGTGATTTCCACGATCCTCGGCGTCCTGCTATTGCCCCGCTATTTCCCCGACCTGCCCGTGAACCTGTTATTTCCCGGCGCGTTGTGCGTGGCCAGCCTATTCTATTTGGCCTTCATGAAGGCGATATTTCCCGCGGTATTTCGCCAGGAATGCTTGCGGAGCCATGGCATCAAAAAGGGCAGCGATTTCGATTGAAGTCGCCCGGCGGCGGCGGAGCAGCGGTTGTCGATGACCACGACCGGGAACTGGGCCGCCCCAAGTATTCCAGTACCCGCCAGCCAACGCGGCCCAGGCCGCAGACGATGAAGTGATTGTTCAATACCCACCCCCTCCAAGCCCGCAGGCGCGTCTTCGAGCCTGCGTGGGTTTGGAAGATTCCTCTTCCCATTTGCTTCTTCGTTCTGCAAGGGTAGCGATTCGGCTTTCCCGTTCCCAGAAGATTCGAGTAAGATACATAAACCCGAAATTCGAATCTCGAAATCCGAAACCAATTCGAATTTCAAAATCCGAATGGTTTTTGTTTCGGATTTCGGTTTTGAATTCCGGATTTGTAACCGTTCACGGCCAAGAAAGACACAACCATTGTAGCCGCAGGCTTTAGCCTGCGCTGCTGGCGGCGGGCAATCGATGCGTTTTATTCCACCGCAGGCTAAAGCCTGCGGCTACCGGGGCTTGTGGAAGTAGTTTTTGGGGTGAACGGTTACTTGGATTTTTTCGGATTTCGCGATTCGTATTTCGGATTTTAGAAATGGATATTGACGCCAAGATCTGTTATTGCTTTCACGTGTCCCGGCGCAAGCTGGTGAACTACGTGCGGCAAACCAAGCCGAAGGTGGCCAGCCAGCTGTCCCAGTGCGGCGGCGCCGGCACCGGCTGCGGCTGGTGCATTCCCTTCCTCAAGCAAATCTTCCAGCAAGGTATCGCCGCGACGGAACTGGAAAACCTGACCCCCGAGGAATACGAGCGCCGCCGCGCCGCCTACATCCGCGCCGGCAAGGGCACGCCGCCGCCGGGGGCGACGCCCCTGCCCCCGGAGGAAAAAACAGTTGAAGGCCGGCCGCTACTGTAGGCGAAGGTATTTGCCGGTTCGACTTCCAACGGTCCCCCGGAAATTCGCTATATACCGCATAAGGCGACCTTAATTTTGCAAATGGGGTTTGCACGGGCCAGGATCTCTTGCTCTGGATACAAATCCCCAAGAGGGTGCCCGGCTGAAACCCGTGGCCTGACCGGGGGGCCCGGTTCCGTTCAACCGCCGCGCTATCCCGCCGTCGAACAAGCCAACGGCTGTAGGCGAACCGAGCGATGGCGGGATAGCGGGCTAGCGTTCGGCCTGGCACCCACCTGCGACCGCAAGGAGTTGGTTGATGCCCAGAACCAGGAAACGGACCGATGTCCAGGCCCAGATCAAGCGGATGGTTAGGCGAGTCGTCAAGCAATTCGCTCCCGAGAAATAATCCGGACCTGGCCGTGCCTCCGGGGAACCGGCTTGAACGGCTTCACGGCAGCCGAAGCGGATAGCACAGTATTCGAGTTACCGGCGGCGTCGCTCGCGGTTACTACACCTTCCGCCTCGATAGTTTCAACGAACGCTCCTGCGACAAGCTCCTGGCCGACCTGAATGCCATCATTCGCGATCGGATTTCCAAGGGGTTGTAGCTGCTTGCGTTTAGCGCTCGCTTGTTGTGGCAACGAAGAAATCCCGCCATCAAGATTGTGAGGGCGGGATTTCTTCTTGGTCAGGATGGCGCGGACGCTAAGGCGAGCGGCAGGAAATAACTTACCTCTGTAGGACGGACATTCCTGTCCGTC
>CAZFGM010000840.1:0-3008 GCA_964518515.1 uncultured Alcaligenaceae bacterium
TTTCCAGCCCGACCTGAACCGCCCAAGCTCAATGAATCTGGGCAAGGGACGTCGCCCTGGAAAGGCCGACCTACAATTGCGTTGCAAAGCCCTGGGTTGGTGAAAACCGTGTCGTGCACCCATTCCCGGCTCGCGGCTTAGCACTCCTCTTGACAAGAATCCCTGCCCTTCGCATGATTCGTCGCCCGCGATATCCGCGGGTTCACAGGAAAAGAGGAGAGGTCATGCTGGGAACTTTATCAAAACCGGAAGTGCTTCGTCAGGGCGTGGATCGGGAAACCCAGCCCACGGTGCCGGCCCTGTGGCTGCGCTGGAACGACAACGCCTACCCGGCCGCCGAAAAAATCTGGTACCTGCCGCAGGACGTATGCCTGACCGGCCCGGCCCCGCAGCGCTTCGGCGTCACCATTGTCCGCCGCGGCCAGGATGCCTATCAGGTTCGCCTGGTGTGGAATGACATGTCCTTTAGCTGGCAAGCGCTCCGCCGCGTGCAGCTTCTGAGCAGCGCCTTGAATCCGCTGCTGCAGGCCCTGGGACAGGACCTGTGGCAGATGCTCGAGCAGCCCCTCCTCGGGACCCAAAGCCACCCCGCCCTGGCCGCCTGACCCTGCCGTGGGGGGGGTGCATGGACCTGTCTTACGGACTTTCCCCAAAGGGATTGTTCATCTCTTCGGTGTGCGTGACCACGGCTGGGGCGGCCCGTTCGTTGACGTGAAGGCGGAACACATCCGGCCGGGAATAGTGGCCGGCAACGTCGAAATCATATTTTCCACGAGCGATCTCCTGGGGATCGAGGTCGGCGAGCAAAATCCGCTCCCTTTCATAATCGGGTCCGGCCAGCACCTGGCCCAGTGGGTTGATGATGCAGCTGCCGCCGCGCATCAAAACGGTGGCGGGATCATTGCCCTGGACGGCGGCGTAATCGGCCGGGCAGGCGCCGCGCGTCAGGTACTGGCAAGCGCTGAGCACAAAGCAGCGGCCTTCCAGGGCCACGTGCCGCATCGTCGGCAGCCAGGTGTCGCGGTCGTCTGCCGTCGGAGCACAGTACAACTCGATGCCCTTGGCGTACATGGCCATGCGCAAGAGGGGCATGTAATTTTCCCAGCAAATCACCGCGCCCACCTTGCCCACCTCGGTATCCACCACGGTCAGGGTCGAGCCGTCGCCGAATCCCCAGACGATCCGCTCCAGGGCGGTGGGCATGAGCTTGCGATGTTTGCCGAGCAGCCGGCCGTCCCTGGCGAAGAACAGGGCGGTGCAGTAGAGGGTGCCGCCGGCGCGTTCGATCACACCGACGACGAGAACCAGGCGGGCGACGCGTGCCGCCGCCCCGATCCGCTCGGTTGCCGGGCCCGGCACGGCGATGGCGCTGTCATAGTAGCGGCGAAATTCTTCCCGCCCTTGGGGCGTGCGCATGCCCAGGCTGGCCCCGAAGCACAGACCCTTGGGATAGGCCGACACGAAAGCCTCGGGAAAGACCACCAGGCCCGCGCCTTGGCGGCCGGCGTCAGCGGTATTATCCGCGAGCTTGGTCAGAGTCCGTTCCGTGTCAAAGACCACGGGTGCGGCCTGGACTACGGCGGCTCGGACGGGATTCATCGCAATCCTCCGGGGTCTTTGGGTGAAAGTGTGAGAGAGTGGGAGAGTGAGAGCCAAGTGGCGCGGGCGGCATTACCTCCAGATTTCCTCCACCCGGCCGTAATCAGCGCTTGCCTCGAGGCAATAACATTTCGCCGGGTCCGGCTCCACTTGCCGAAGCCGTTGGGCCACTTCACGTCATGAATTGGCCACGACGACGACTTGCCCATTGGCAATGCCCACCAATTTGCCCGCGTAGGGCGATTGCGGGTTCTGTCGGGCTTCCAGATTTTATTTGCCAAGCCAGGCGTTCGTTCACCGCCGCCATCGTATTGTTTTCCACCATGATCGGCCTCCGGCGCAAGGACGAAGCGCGAAGCGAAGTTGTAACCATTGCTTTTCCGACCACATTGTACCAACAAATGTTGCCACTCGGCTACGGGCTGCCGGAGCCGCGGGTGAAGAGGGTTCCAGAAATAGCCGCTAACGGGCTTTTTCTAATCGTACCGGGGGTCGCGACATCCTGTTTGCCCGGTTTCGCGGGACCAGGGTGGGATCATTTCTCGTTGTTAATTCCTTGAATCACCAACTCGAGAAACTCCCGTTCCCGCTGGGCCACGGCATCGATCCCTTCGGGCTTGGCCGGGCGGGGCACGCGCGAAGCGAAGTTATTCTCGCAGTACAGCGGCATGGCCCGCCCAGTGAAAGCGACGGGGTGCAGGAGGGGGTAGTGGTCGATCTCGCCCAGACCGGGACCGCAGTCCTGGTGGGGGGGCGGGAAATCGCCGTGGATTAATGCCTTCTTGGACGTAAATTCCAACCAGGAAGGTGTACACCCCGTACCGCTCAAATTCTGCGGACGTTTGAGCAGTACGGCCGCTGTTTTAACTCCTTCATTTCACTGTTTACACGCCGCCGCCCTCGTACTGCTCATTTTCCCGCTACAAGTCGATGACCGACGCGCGCTAGGCAAGTTGAAAGTCGCCTTTCGTGCGAACAAAAACCGCAGACAAAACCGGAATTCGTCATGCCGCACATTGGGACCAAGAAATTGTCGTTGACGATTTCCTAAGCCGGTCCCTCATTGTACAAAGGCATTATCCGTTGCGTCGTTGCGTCGATGTAGCCGGAGCAGATGAGGGGTCGCATTCGGTGACCAGCGCTTCAGAATCGCCATGTCCCGAAAAGCTAGCGATCCGTCGCACCCAAGACACCAAAGAGAAAAACACCGGTAACGAAACTGGCATAGAAGACGACCTAACCCTTTGTTTCAACCAGGAGATGGAATGCCATGAGTAAAAAAGCTCAAACAACACTGGAGAAGTTGCGGCTGGCAATCCATGGAGTGACTGCTCCATTTTCATGCGAAGGAACATTTATTCCCGATGAACCCGTGATGATTGTCTTCAAGGACCACACCCGGTTCGAAG
>CAZFGM010000841.1:0-3002 GCA_964518515.1 uncultured Alcaligenaceae bacterium
GCAAAGGTGTCCATTCTCTTCCGGTCGCAGGCGCTTGAGCAAGTCCTTCATGTCCTTGGGCAGCGGGGCCGTCCATTCCAGACGCCGGCCGGTGGCGGGATGATCAAAAGCCAGGTAAGCGGCGTGCAGCGCGGGGCGGTGAAAACCGCTGGCATCCGGCACGGGGGCGCCGTGAACGGGACGATCGTAGACGCGGTCGCCACATAACGGGGTGCCGCGTTCTCCCAGGTGAATGCGGACCTGGTGGGTGCGGCCCGTCTCCAGCCGGCATTCCACGAGGGTGAACCGGCCCAGGGATTCAACCACGCGCACGTGAGTCACCGCCCGCTGTCCCACGCCCGGCGGCGACGAGCTGCCGCGGCGGCCGTCGCCCCGGTCGCGCACCAGCCGGGATTCGATGCGTTCTTCTTTGGCCTGGCCGCGGACCACGGCCAGATAGCGGCGCTCGATAGTATGGCCGCGGAATTGCCGCCCCAGGTGGCGCTCGGCCGCGGCCGTGCGGGCCAGCACCACCAGACCGCTGGTTTCCTTGTCAAGGCGATGGACCGCGCGGAGGCGCCCCTGCTGATTGGGTAATAGTTCCGGCAGAAGGTCCACCAGGGTGGAAGGCAAAAACTTGCGGCCCCGGTCGCCGAACTCGGCCGCTTCGGCGGCATGGCGGACCGTGGTCAGGCCGGCCGGCTTGTCCACGACCACGATGTGGGCATCGACATGGCGGAGGCGAATGCCGTGGCGGGAGGGTAAACCCCGCGGGCTCGAAGACTCGTCGGCAGGCTTGGCAAATTTCTTTCCTGATTGTTGGGATGGCGCCAAACCCCGCGGCCTCGAAGACTTGCCTGCGGGCTTGGGACGGGAAGCAGGGGAAGAAGCGCGGATTTCCAATCGTTGCCCGGCGCGAACGCGGCGACTCAAATCCGCACAGACCTGGCCGGCCAGCCACACGGCACGGGCCCGAATCAACCGGCGCACTTTCGTCCAATCCAGGTGAAACTGGTCGCGCAGGACCTGGGCCACGGTCCGGCCCGCGTCCTGGCGGCGAATGACGCGCGAACTCATCGCAGCGCCGGTTCCTTGTCCGGCCGATCAAATAGAGATTCCTCGAAGCGATTGAAGAATTCCCGCTCCAGCGTGTCCATGGCCATGCGTTTCTGGCCATCCATGTACGAGACACAGCGCCGCGGCAGGCGCAGGCCCTCGACGAACAGGCGGCGGCCGGCTTGCTTGAGATAGGCGCCGCCGTCCTTGCCCAGGGCGGCGGCGGCGGCTTGCCGTTTCGCCGGCTGGGCATCGGTCAGGGCCTGGACCAGGGCCGGGTCGGGCTGGCCCTTGTTATGAGCGACCGCCAGCAGCGCGTCCTGCACTTCTTGGCCGATAGTCGCATCCGGGGCCGCGGGCAGAAAATCGAGCAGCCCTTGCGCCGCGCCCGCCGGTTTGCGGACCGCCACCAGCCGCACGACCGCGCCGGCCACCGCCAGGTCCGGTGCCAAGCGCTGCCAACATTTTTCCACGCGGCGAATTACCTCGATGTCGGTGGTCTTGCGCGCCTGTTGCAGCAGGGCCGCCGCCTTGAGACCATGGCCCGCCAGGGCAGCGCTGGCCTTTTGCCGTACCGCGAACGATTCATCGCCGAGCTGGCCAATCAACTGCTGGATGTGTTCCTTCACCGGCCCCGCCGGAATGTTTTCCCGCAAATAACGCAACAGCGCCGCCCCATCGCTTTTGCATCCCGCAGCGACGAGGATTTTCTCGTCCGCGGGAGCGGTATCCACGCGCTGGTAGTCCAGGTACAGCATTTCCTGCAAAACCTCGCGATCGGTGCCGGGTTCGGGGGCGCGATGGGCCGTCTTGACCAGCAGGCCGCTGGCTTTGTCGAAATACATATGCACGTCCGGCTTGCCTGCGGCGGTCACCTTCAGGCCGATGGCCGGTTTGCCGTCGATCTTGCTGTCCCCGGCCAGGGTGAAGGTATAGCCCTTGTCCTTGAGCAAGGTCGCCAGGCCGGTCACCCTGTCCACGTAATTGGAATTTTTCAGGCGGTTGAGCATTTTTTCTTCCAGTTCCTGGGTGATGCCGTCGATTTGCAGCCAACCCTTGCCGCTATTGAGGACGAGCAGTCGTTTGCCCTGGTCCTTGATGTTCACCGTCAGCCGGAGTTTACCCGAGCCTTGACTGTGGTAATCGCCCGTGAACTGAACGCTGTCGTTGAAAAAGGCGCCCTTGACCTTGCCGCGGACGGCGCCTTGCCGGCCCAGGACATCCAGACCTCCCTGGCCCTGGACCGCTTTCTCGAGAATGGCCCGCACTTCCCCCGTCGGTGGATCGGCAAGCACCGGAAATCCGATACCGAAAAATCCCAGCGGCACCAAGAAAAAAGCACGCATGCGTCCTCCGGGTTGGCACGGGCGACGGCGAACTTCATTATAACCGCAGCCAACAAAAAAGCAGAAGGCAACTTGACTTGTTACCTTCCGCCCGGTGCATGACACGGTTTGCACGACCCCAGATTCTTCCTTGTTCAAGCGAACCATGAAATCCTTCGGGAACCTCCGAAGGTTGCGTTTCACGGCTTGAATCAGCGCCTTGGGTGCAACTTCAATAAACATCCCTCCCATGCCCATCAACCTGCACCAGGAAAAGCCCCCAATGGCCGATGCTTCCGAACCTTGGAAACGTTCGTGAATGAAGAAATTGCGCGCCTCGGGAAAAAGCGGTGGGAAGAATTTCTTTGCGCAATTTTCCACAAAGATCGTGTTTTCTCCCGGTTCGAATAGAAAGGAGACCTCCCATGACGCAGCCTGATGTAATGTGGATTACCGACCGCCAGGCCCTGGTCTTTCATAAAGGGCGAATTTGGTCCCTTTGCCAGGAAAGCGCTTCCCCGGCGTGGTTGGTGTACTCCCGCGACAGGGGACAGGAAGGACTTCTGACCGTCCTGGAAAAACTCGTGAGCCGCTTTGCCATGGGCGGCTATGAGGCGGCCCTGGCCTGGATTCGAAACTGGA
>CAZFGM010000842.1:0-2997 GCA_964518515.1 uncultured Alcaligenaceae bacterium
ACGCCGTAAGAAGGGAAGCAGTTCCATCACGGTCTCTCGGGAAGGAACAGGTTATTCAGTATTGACAAGAGGGCGTTACTTCCTGAACTCGAATCGTTTGGGCTGCGGAGGAGGTCGCCTTCGGCAATCTCCTTCAGTGCTGTCGTAGGCGTCATTTGGACCAATCCTCAATCTGCAAGCCGGGAACGCGCTGGAAGTCGTGGGAGTTGCGCGTGACCACAGTGGCTCCATGCTGCAGTACCGTGGCGGCGATGCGCAGGTCAGTCCTGCCGATCCTGACTTTCTGCTTGCGGAGCTCCTCGTAGCGCTGCATTGCTTCCTCCGGGTAGTCAAGAATTTGCAGGCGTCCGAGAAAGCGAACGCTTCGTGCCAGCTCGCGGTAAGCCCGAGCGAGCCGCTCCGGGCGCCTGGCCCGGCGGACCTCGGAATACCAGCCCGATAACTGCTCTTCAACAGTGAGCACGGTGATCGCCACCGCCTCGGCGGGGAGTTCGCGCACCCGCCTCGTGACGGCCTGATGGCCTTGAGCAAACAGAGTGAGCATGTCGGTGTCGAGAATGTAAAGGCTCATGGGAGCTCAGGATGTTCGTCAATCTTTCGGCGATACTCGGCCATGGCCTTTTGCCAATCCTGTACCAACGGATCATCCGCGGAATACATGCCGGCGAATTCCATCCAGGGATGCGGCTGGGTGCCCACTTCCAGGCCCACGATTTCCGTTCCGTTCTTGAGGCGGCTGTGGATTTTCGCGCGCAGCTTGGCAAGCGCTTCCGCGGGCGTGGCCCCCTTGGCACTGACCGCGAATGGCTCCGTACCACGCGCTCGGTAGCCGTTACCCTTCACACGCTCCACGAGAACTGGTATTTGCATAAGGTCCTCCGCGATTAGGACAGTTCATCATAACGCGCGGAAGGTCAGCTCTAAAGCGCCTTCCCCAGAAAGCCTTTTTAAAGCTAGCCCGCTTCCTCCGGCGTTTGATAACGTTGAGCGGGAACTTTGGCATCATCTTGAAGATGACTCTTTCAAGCCCTTCCGCCAAAGAAATATTGCATCAGTTTATCGACAAACGGATTGACACAATGGCAGACGCACCAACCCCGGTAAGGAATGGTGCGTCTGCACTGCGCTAGACACTACTTGCCCGGCAACTGATATCCCTCCTTATTCACCCGAATGCGATACAAGCTTTTGCCGGCCGTGATGTACAGGGTGCGGCTTTCCGCGCCGCGGCCGAAGCCGACGTTGGTGGGCAGCTCCGTCTTGATGAAGGCCAGCTCCTCGCCGGTGGGGGAATAGACGCCAATGCCGGGGCGCGTCTCGGCACGGACGGCGACGTACAGGTTGCCTTCGGCGTCGCACACCATGCCGTCGGGACCGTCCTGCGGCGCGTAATCGACCAGGACCTTGCGGAACTTGGCGGTGCCGTCGGCGGCCAGGTCGTAGGCTAACAGGGCCATGCGGCCCTTGTGCACCGGGGCCTCCTTGGGCAGCCGGCCGATGGCCGTCGTGCCGTTGTCGTTGCTGACGACGTACAGCGTTTTCTGGTCCGGCGAAACGCACACGCCGTTGGGCTTGCCGGCGTCGGTGATGATGCGGTGGATGCCGCCGTCCGGATCGATGCGATAGACGGCTTGCACGGGCTGGTCGATCGGCTCGTGGCCCACGTAGCGCGGATCGCTGAAGTAGATGCGGCCCTTCTCGTCGATGGTGATGTCGTTGGGCGAGTTGAACGGCCGGCCCTCGTAGAGGCCGGCGATGATGTAGCTCTTGCCCGTCTTCATGTCGGTCTTGATGACGCGGCGGCCGCCGAAATCGGCCCCCTCCGCCACGATCATGTTGCCGCCGGCGTCGAACTTGATGCCGTTGGACATGCCGCTGGGCGAGCGGAAAATCGTCGTTTTGCCGGTCTTGGGATCGAATTTCCAGATGTGGCCCGCCTCGATCGGGCCCTTCTTGTCCTTGGCGGCAAAGGAAAAAGTGATGTCGCTGAAATAGACCATGCCGTCCGGCGCGACGGCCACGCCTTCGGTCAGCACCAGGCCGCCGTCGAATAGCTTCTCCAGCTTGGCGCCGGCAGCTACGATCCCATTCTTTCCCGGCTGCTCCGGTAAGGGAAGCTTCTCCAATTCCTCCACGTTCAGGGTCCGGTCGTAAATAAGAAGCTCATCGACCAAGCCGTGAAACACGTTGCCGTTGGAGTAGTTGGTAAACGACCACACCTTGTCCCCCCCCAATTGCGCTTTAACTATCTCCAGCTCGAATTCCTTGGGAAGGTCGATGTGGGCAACCTTCTTTCCATTCAGGCAGGCAATGATTTTCCGCTTGGGGATATCCACCCCACAGGCGACCACTAGCCACTTGCCTTCGTCCAGGGTGGCGCCTTTGATTTCGTGCGCGAATGCTTGGTTGTTCAGAGTGACCACGAGGTTGCCGGCATTCGAGCGGTGCATGCCGAACCAGCGGTAATTAGTTCCCCCCGTGAGCAGGTTGGTGCCGAGATTGAAACCCTTGGCCTTTAAGCGGAGGGCTACCGTGAACGTCGTGTAGTCGATCTTCGGCGTGCTGCACACGGCGCGATAGCCGTCCTTGTCGCCGCCGAATTCATATTTCCCGTTGAGAAAGAGGGCGTTGTCCTTGAATTGGGTGTTCTGGAGTTCAAACTTTGCTTCACCTTGGCCTTCATTTTTTGCGTTGCCATTGAAGCGAAACCGTGCCAACAGACCGCCGTCGAACGGCTTTTCCTTGGCGTCACCCACTGGCACGACCGCCTTTTTTCCCGGCTGCGACCGTAAGGCCGGTGTAAACCCCAGTTGGACTAAAAGCAGGACAAAAAGCCCGCCTGAAGGAAGGAAACTCTTCACGATGCACATCTCCTTTCAAGAGAACGGGGAAACCCTGACGCGCGACGTATCTCGGCAAACGATACTATTGTGTAAAAGGTTTTGGTGAGATGCAAGGATCATTCAAAGGGGACCGTTGGCGCACGTAAACTCCACA
>CAZFGM010000843.1:0-2988 GCA_964518515.1 uncultured Alcaligenaceae bacterium
GGCCGAGCAACTCGTGGCCGCGGGCCAGGGTTGCTGCCGCCCGATCCGAGGGCAGGTGCTGGGCGGCTTCAGCCAAGGCGGCTTCGGCCCGGTCGATCTGGTCGGTGTGCACGAGAAACTCGACCAGGGCGATCCAAGGTTCGTGGGTGTGTCCGGCGAGTTGCACGGCGCGGCGCAAACTGGCCTCGGCTTTGGCCGGCTCACGGGCCCCTTGTTCGATGCGGGCCAACCATAACAGCTCGCGGTAATCACGCGACTCCGCGGCTACGGCCTCCGCCGCCAGGCGCAGGGCCTTGCTCGGATCGTTATTGCCCAGGGCAACCTCGGCGCCGATGCGCGCCAGGTCTTTACCGAGAGAACTTTCCTCCTCCAGCTTGGCCAGGGCCTGATCCGCCCGGTGAAAATCCCGGCGCTCGTACAGCAAAGTGACGTAGCGGAAGATCACGCGCGGCTGGCGCTCGCCCAGGTCGAGGGCCTTGCCGTAATGGCGCAGGGCGTCGGTGTGCTGTCCTTCCAATTCGGCGATACGGGCTTCGAGACCCGGCAGTCGCGACCAATCGGGCCGCTCTTGGGCCAGGCGGGCAAGGTAGTGCCGGGCTTCGGCCAGCCGTTTCTTGTCGTTGTTCCGACGGGCCTGTTCCACGCGGAGGGCAGCGTGGCCGAAGCGCCATAAAACGCCGTGTTCGCCTTCCAGGCGGCGGAGCTGGTCCAACACTTCCGCGGCCTCGTTGGGGCGATTGGCCTCTAGCACCAACTCCACCAGGAAGAATCGGCCGCGGATGTCGCGCGGCTGGCGTTCGACCACCAGGCGCCACAGGCGTTCGGCCTCGGCATGGTCGTCGTGGCGCAAGCGCTGGGTCGGGGCGTTGTCGCCGAGGCGCTGCCACAAGCCGGCCAGCTCGCGGAGCAGGCGGATTTGTTCCTCCGGGCGAAACCCTGTCAGGTTTTGCGCCAGGGGCTTGAGGTGCTGGCGGGCTTCAGGTCCTCCCAGGACAGCCCAGAGCCGTGCCCGCGCCAGCCGCAGCTCCAGGCTCGGCCCCAGCCGGCGTTGGGCCTGGTCGAGCAAGGCCAGGCCCTGCTGACCCAGGTTTTGCCGGGCGGCCAGGTCCGCCAAGGCGCACCACGGCCAGAGGTCTTTGGGATGGTCGGTGCGGGCTTTGTCCAGGATGGCGCGGGCGGCGGCATATTGCTTCTGGGCGGCCAGCAGCTCCGCCCGCAGCAGCGCCACCTGCAGGCTCTGGCCCGTCGCCGCCTCGGCCTGCTGCAGGACCTGGTCGATCGCGTCCCAGTTTCGCTGGTGCGGGGGCAGTCGCAAGGTCCGCAACAGCAGGGCCCGGGCACGCAGGGCCGGCAGCTCTTTGGGGGCATCCGCCGCCTGGGCCACCTGGTCATAGCGGAGCAGGGCCTCGTCGTAGCGGCCCAGGGCCAGCAGCGTATTGGCCAATCCCAGGCGGGCGGCGGTCCACGAGGGGTCCAGTTTCACCGCCCGTTCGAAGGCGGCCAGCTGCTGCTCGACGTCGCCAACCTGCTCGTAACACAAGCCGAGCAGAGCATTCACCTGGGCGGCCCAGTCGGAAGCGGCGGGCAATTCGCCGCGGACCCGTTCGAGAGTGTGCGTGGCGTCCTGCCACTGCCGGCGCGTCATCAGCAGGCGGGCTTGTAAATAATCCGGCAAAGTCGGCGGCAGACCACTCTGGCGCAACTGGGCGATCAGCTTTTCCGCTTCGGCAACGGCGCCGTCGTCGATGTATAAATCCGCGAGGAAAACCGTTAATTCCGCGGCCTGGGGGAATTTTTTCAGGCCGTCGTGCAAGCAGGTCATGGCCTGGCGGCGGTTTCCCTGGCGTAGTTCCAGGCCGGCCAGGGCCTTGTACAAGGGCGGGTTGTCCGGATCGAGGCGCAGGGCCTGGTTGACGTATTGGCGGGCCTTGGCCAGTTCCCCCCCGACGACGGCCAGGTCGGCGGCGGCGAGCAGCACGGCGGCCCGGTCGCGGTTCGGTCCTTTCAGAGTCAGGGCGTGGGCGATGTCCTTGTGGGCCAGGGTCAGGTCCTGGTGCTGGCGGAAGTAATGGGCCCGGGCCAGATAAGCCCGGGGCGTCTGGGCATTGGCCGCGATCAATTGCGCCATGACCCGATCCGCTTGCTCGGGTTCGGCCAGGCGCTGGTGCAGGATGTCGGCCCAGAGCACGTAGCTTTCAATCCGCCGCGGGTCTTTTTTGACCGCTTCGGCAAAAGCCGCGGTCGCTTTCTGGAAGTCCTCCAGATTGCCGGTCTGGCCGGCCAGGGCTTCATAACACCAACCCAAAATGTGTTCCAGCTCGCCGGGGTTTTTCTGCCACTGGGGCACCAGCAAATTCAGGTTTTTGATGGCTTCGCGGAAAAACCCCTGGCGGATTTCCTGTTGGATGAGCCGATAGCGAACCAGGTCGCGGCTGGCCGGTTCCAGAGGCTCCTCGCTGAAATCGCGGCTCAGAAGCTCGTTCAACCGCTGCCACACTTCGAAGCGCTCGCGGGGCTGGCTGGCCAGCTCATCCAGGGTCAGGGTGAACTGGAGCAATATTTGCAGATCCGGTTTGGCGGCCAGGCCCAGGTAGTGCCGCCAGTACTGCACTGCCTTGGACCGCTCGCCCCGTTCCAGGGCCAATTCCGCCTGGCGCAGATAGGCTTCCACGTTGCGGCGTACCTGCACGGCGTGCACGAGATGCGCGGCCGTAGCCACGAACACAAGAATTGTGAAGGTCCAAAACAGGAGTTTGGTATTGAGTTGTCGTTTCATAAGAGCATCCCCAACCCAAGGCTGCGCAACCTTCATATTGTCCGATAAAGTTTAGGTCAGAAAAAATCCCAAAGGGATGTAATAGCGCCAAAAAAAGAGACTGTAGAAAAGTAAACGGGAAGGAGGCTTTATGGTTGGCCTGTTCACAGCCCCGTTCACCAGGGATTTTTTTGCTCGTGTTTTTTAGACTTTCCGCCAGGTTACCGAAAGCG
>CAZFGM010000844.1:0-2986 GCA_964518515.1 uncultured Alcaligenaceae bacterium
GAGCCAAGCGGGTGCAGGATTTGCTGTGGGTGCTGCTGAACTCGCGGGAGTTTTTGTTTGTGCAGTGAGGGAAGCCTCTGATCTGAGACTTCTAAGGTAATCCCATGGCCACGCCCATCGCCACGTTCAAGGTCAAAAACCTGTTCAGCCGGGCGAAGGTGCTGAACTTGAAAGACAACGTCGCGATCGGCGACAGGCTCGACAAGATCGGCCGGCTGCAGAAGTTGATCGAGAAGACGACGTTGCTTGAGCCGCACGTTGGCGAGTTCCACATCACCGGCAAGTCGATTAAGGGGTGGATCTTGGTCGAGCCAGATGGGGTGTCCGACGATGGGGCTGTAAAGGGGTGGGTGCAGTGGGCGGTGAAGTTCGTGGGGAAGCTGCCTGCGAAGTAGCCCGTTTACCGCAAGTCCGATATACAACGGCCTGATTTCTCCCGAGCTCGTCGAATAATCTCCATTCACGCGCTCCGCTTTTTGTGCTCCTTCTCCGTCTTGCGCCGCAAATACGCCTCCATGAACGCATCCAGATCGCCGTCGAGCACTTTTTGCACCTGGGCGGTCTCGACGTCGGTGCGGACGTCCTTGACCAGCGTATACGGCTGCAGGACGTAGTTGCGAATCTGGTAGCCCCAGGCGACCTCGCCTTTCTCGTCGTACTGTTTTTCCACCTCGGCCAGGCGTTTTTGCTCCTCGATCTTGAAGAGCTTGGATTTTAACAGGGCCAGGGCGACGGCGGCGTTTTTGTGTTGACTGCGCTCATTGCGGCTCTCGGCGGTGATGCCGGTCGGGACGTGGCGGAAACGGACTCCCGATTCGGTCTTGTTCTGGTGCTGGCCGCCGGGGCCGCCCGAGCGGAAGGTCTCGCGCTCCAGGTCGTCATCGCGGATGTCGATCTCGATGGTGCCCTCGATCTCGGGCAGGACGTCGACGGCGGCGAAGGAGGTTTGCCGGCGCTTGTTGGCGTCGAACGGGCTGATGCGGATGAGGCGGTGCACGCCGGTTTCGCTTTGCAGCCAGCCGTAGGCATGCTCGCCCTGGACGTAGAGGGTGGCGTTGCGGATGCCGGCCTCGTCGTTGCGCAGCTCATCGACGATCTCGACCTGGAAGCCCTTGCGCTCGGCCCAGCGGGCGTACATGCGCAGGAGCATCTGCGCCCAGTCGCAGGCCTCGGTGCCGCCGGTGCCGGCCTGAATACGCAGGTAGGCGTTCGAGGCGTCTTGCGGCCCGCTCATCATGGCCTCGAGCTCGAACTGGGCCAGGCGCTTTTCCATGCCGCGCAGCTCCTGGTCGAACTCGCCTTCCAGGCTCGGGTCTTCATCGCACAATTCGGCCAAGGCGCGCAGGTCCCCTGCTTCCTTTTCCAGGTCGTGGTAAGGATTCACCAGGGCGTTGAGTGGCTTGAGCTTACTGATGACTTGCTGGGCTTTTTCCTGATTGTCCCAGAAGTTGGCTTGGCCCATTTGCGCGGTGAGCTGATCGCGCAGGGAAATTTTGCCCGCGATGTCAAAGACTGCCTCGCAGGTGGGCCAGGGTGGAAAACACACCATCCAAACGGCGGCAAAGATCGGCGTTCATGATTACCTTTCGGTTCTGGTGAATGGTGAGTAGTGAGTGAGTGGTAATATACCACCAACTTCTCTTCTGCTCCTCACCGTATTTTGCTTCCAATAAGGACAGGATAGCAAAAAACCGGGTTCGCGGACAAGTCGGGTTGGATTCGGGGCAGGCGAATAGGCGAATCAAAAAAACCTTTCCTCCACTGTCACGTTTCGCTTGCGGCCCGTTATGGAAACGGACAAAGCAAGAGGCAAAAGAAACAACGACAACGACAAGGCTTGATTACTCGGTTTCGATCTTCTGGCCGGTGTGTTACCGGCAGACCAGTTCGAGCCTTGGCGGAAAGGAGCATTTCCATGAAACGGTTAGCTTCCCTGGTGGCCCTGGCGTCCCTGTTGGCGGTCTGTGGTTTGGCGTCGGCCGATCCTGTACTCGGTAAGATCACCTATGTCAGGACGGTGCAAGGACTTTCGACGCAAACCTACTTCGAGACCTTCCGCGGCGGCGAGAGAGCCGATGTGCTCATCACCGGCAACGGCAGATCCACCCTCAACGTCTCCATTTACGATGCTGCCGGACGTTTCGTCTGCGGCACGACCGGCGCCGGGGACCGCATTCAGGCGAAATGGTTCCCCTCTTCGACTCAGACCTACCGGATCGAAGTCCACAACGACGGCTTGCTGTCGAACACTTACCTGATCACCATGTACTAAACGGCCAGCATCTCCGGTCCACACCAGCCGGTGGGGAGAACTTTCTCCCCGCCGTTTTTTTTTACGAGCCGCTTGAAGGCCAGGAGAGCCTTTTATATAATTCCCTCTTTTGATGCTTGATTTTCCCCTGAGGTCGAGGAATAGGCATTATGCGCCCACAGCGAGAAGCCCCAACCGTCGTCGCCAATGAAGTAGGTGTGGCAATCGGCGACGCGAATGTTGTAGAGGTCGCGGAATTCGCCGCTCGGGGCGAAGTCGGCCGGTGTATGGGGTGGCTCGGAAGGGAACTAGAAAGGCCCAATTATTTCCCCGATAACATTGGCCCAATAAGACAATTCGTGATGAAAAACATCAGGATCAACTGTCCGAACGAATTCCTCAAATCCAGCCCATATTTCTCGACCAACTTCCTTCTTGCGAATTGGCTCCCGAAGCCGTTCAATTATCCCACAAAACTCAGACACGCACTTGTTAAAATAGACGGCTTGGCTATTCAGGAATTCTATACAAATGGGGATGCGCTTCCATTCATCGTCGGTTCCAGAGGCTGCTTCAACGACTGATCCGTCCTTCGTGTCAATCATCCAAAGACTTCCACTGGTGCCGTTGATGCAAACATCAGTTTTCTTGCAAAACCCTTGAAACGAATAGGAATAAGAACCGAATGGCACTGTCGCTTGACTGCCTTGCAGTTAGGGCAATAGGCCTAGTCAG
>CAZFGM010000845.1:0-2981 GCA_964518515.1 uncultured Alcaligenaceae bacterium
TGTCGCCGCCGTGCTCGCGGAGGATTTTGCGGCTGACGGCCAGGCCCAGGCCGGTTCCCTTGGCCCCTTTGCTGCTGACAAAAGGCTTGAAAATCTCGCCGAGTTTTTCCGGGGCAATGCCGTGGCCGTTGTCCAGGACGATAATGCGGACGAAACCGTCGTCGGCATCGACGCGGGTGCCCACGGTGATCTGCGGATTGGGCCGGCCTTCGAGGGCGTCCAGGGCGTTGCCGACGATGTTCAACAGCGCCCGGTGCAGGCCTTCCGGATCGACCGGGATGATGGGCAAATCTTCGTTCAAATCGACTTCCAGGGCAACGGCCAGTTCCTTGGCCCGCCCGGCGACCAACTCCACCACGTCGCGGACGACCCGGTTGACGTCGGTCGGCTCGACGGCCGGCTCGCGCTCCTTCGAGTAGCTGAGCATGTCCATAACCAGGTCGTAGATTTTGGCCTGGTTTTTCTCGGCGATGCGCCAACCTTGCTGGATAAGGGTGTCGTTGTGGTCGTTCAGGCCCATTTTGAGAATTTCGCTGCCGCTGCGCAAGCCCTGGAGGATGTTCTTGATGTGGTGCGACAGGGCGGCGATGGTCTGGCCGATGGCGGCCAGGCGTTCGGCCTGGAGCATGGCGTGGTAATAGCGGGTCTCCTCGACGGCCAGGGCGGCCTGGTGGGCCACGGCGATGGCCAGGGCCAGGTGGTCCTCGGTGAATTTGCCCAGGGCCCGATCGGCGGCCTGGCGCGGATTGGTTTGCGTGTCGAGGTACAAAACGCCCAGGGTCTCATGCCGGCCTTTCATCGGCACGCAGATGACCTCGCGGATGCCGAAGCGGACGATGCTCTGCCCGGTATTGAAGCGCTCATCCTGGGCCGCGTCCGAGACCAGAACGCCCTGCTTGTGCTCCAGGACGTGTTCCATGATGGTCCGGCTGACGGTGAATTTCTCCAGGCTGCCTTCCTGGTGGCAGCGGACCGCCTTGGGCTCGAGCAGGCCCGAGTCCGGATGGCGGAGCACCACGCAGCCGCGGTCGGCGTTGATCGAGCGGAAAATCAGCTCCAGGATGCGGTCGAGCAACTCGTTCAGATCGAGGATATGACTGACGGCCTGACTGGCCTCGTACATGATGGCCAAGTTGGCCAGGGCGGTTTTGAGCGAGGGGGAGCCGCGGTCGGGATGGGATAACAGCCGGCTGCCCTCGGATTCGCCGATGGTCTTGATGATGGCGCTGGACAATTCGAGGTCGCCGCGGGAGATCAGGTTGATTTTTTCGGCCAGATCGTCGGGAGGGGCCTCGTTCTCGGTCCGGGTGCTGAACACCAGGGTGGTCTGGCCGATGCTGACGTGATCGCCGGCCGCGAGGAGGGTTTCCTGGATTTTCTGGTTGTTGACAAAGGTGCCGTTGGCGCTGCCGCGGTCGGCCAGCAAGAAGCCGGCCTCGACCGGGCGGACCTCGGCGTGGCGCCGCGACACCTCGGTATCGTGCAGGCGAATCTTGTTCGAGCCGTCCCGGCCGAGGGTGACTAGGTCCCCGGTCAGGTCGAATTGCTTACCCTCGTCGGCGCCTTTGATGACGAGCAATCGGGCCACGGCAACACCTGCAGAAGGAAGGTTCCTATTCACCGTACCGGCCAGGGGGGGAAGGTGTCAAGGTTGCAAATCCGAAATCCGAATAGCGAAATCCGAAACCGATTTAGGCATTGGTGTATGATTGTTGCAAGCGTGGCGTCCCCTTTCTTTTTCTCGCTTTATCCGGTTGGGGGGGTTGGCGAACACCGGCTGAGGATCACCTGTGGGGTTGGCAAGGTCTTCCCATTTTGACTTGGAAAAAAATCGGTTTTGTGTTAAAGCACGCGCAAGGCACTTCTCCCCAGACGTTCCCCATCCTGAGGAAAACTTTCTTGGCGCGAGGTGAGTTCAGGATGCGACTCCTAATCGGCCTGGCGCTGACGGCGATGGTAATTGGACCGCCCTTGTTGCACGGCCAGGGAGGCCGGCTGCAGCAAGTCCGCGACGAGGTTCGCAAAAGCGATCCCTCGCCTGGGGAAAAAGAAGCCGACCATTCCTCTTCGGACTGCCCTTCCGATTTTTGCGGACCGGACGATCATTCCTGCGGTGCATGTCTGGGGGAAATCCTGGGACCAGGTTTCGTGTTTGTGTTCGCCAGCCCTTTTTGGATTCCCTACCAAGCCCTGGGCGACGACCTGCAAACCTACCGCTATTTCGCGAAGCACCCCTACCAGGCGGGGTATCCGGGCTATCTGCTGCGCAATCTTGCCGGCTCCGCGGAGCTGGCCGGGACCTGGAGCGAGCGCATGCACCCGAAAGCGTGGGCCGTGCGCCTGACCGTCGAGGATGGCGACGATTTCGCCGGCCTCAAGCGCTTCCACGGGCAATTCCGCCTCGACACCACGTCGCGCTTTGGTTTCGTGACCAACTGGAATGCCTTCCACGAGCGGCTTGGCGGCGGCTGCGACGCGCTAGTCCTGGGCGACTTCAACTTGACCTATCGCTTTGCCCAGAGCGAGACGGCGGCGTTGCGGGCCGGCCTGGGCGCCCGCGTGCTCGCCGACCGGTACTCCAACAATTGGGGCTTCAATTTCAACTACGGCGGCGAGGTCTTCCCCGTCCGCCCGCTGGTGCTGACCGCGGACCTGGACCTGGGAAGCCTGGGCTCGGCGTTCGTTTTTCATGCTCGGGGAACGGCCGGCATGATCTGGAGAGGCTGGGAAGTCTTCACCGGTTACGATTTCCTCCGCATTGGCGCCGTCAATTTACAAGGGCCGCTGGTGGGCGTGCGCTTCTGGTTTTAGGTGCAAGGGCGGTTACAATACGGTCATGAAAAAGAAACCCTACACCGTCAGCGATGGCACTTTGGTTCTTCATTTGGAAGGGGCCGAGGAAGGGGGCTACGCTTCTTCCGGGCCCTTGCCCGGAAGAAGTGGCCCCTTCGGGGCAGATGAAAAATTGCCAATTGCCAATT
>CAZFGM010000846.1:0-2980 GCA_964518515.1 uncultured Alcaligenaceae bacterium
ATGGCAGCCGAGTCGCCGGGGGATTAAAAGTTTATCTCAACGGCAAGCCTGCCAAGCTCAAGATTCACCTGGACGATCTCAATCAGTCTTTCGCCACGAAGGAGCCTCTCCGTATCGGAGCTGGCGCGGGCCTTCGATTTCACGGGGCGATCGAGGACGTTCAACTTTTCTCGAAAGTTCTTTCGCCGCAAGACGCCGCCATGCTCGGCACCGCGGAGTCCATCCCCGAGATCACGGCAATCCCGTACGACAAACGCACGTTGGGGCAATCGCACAAACTTCGAACTTACTTGCTTCAAAGACACGAACCCAAGATTCGCGCGGTTTATGAGAAATGGCAGGACAGCCGCAAAGAACTTGAGGATTTCGACGACAGCCTGCCCACCACCATGGTCATGGAAGAAATGAACCCCCCGCGCCAGACGCACATCCTCATCCGCGGCGAATACGACAAGAAGGGCCCAAAGGTTTCGCCGGGCCTGCCGCACAGCCTGCCGCCCTTGCCGGCTGGCGTGCCGAACAACCGCCTCGGTTTCGCTCAGTGGCTGGTCGATCCGGCCAACCCGCTCACCGCCCGCGTCACCGTCAATCGCTACTGGCAGATGCTGTTCGGCGCCGGCCTCGTCAAGAGCGTGGAAGATTTCGGCGCCCAGGGCGATTGGCCGAGCCATCCCGATTTACTCGATTGGTTGGCGATGGAATTCCAGGGGCGAGGGCCGAGGGGCGAGGGGCGCGCGTGGGACGTGAAGGCCATCCTCAAGACCATCGTTACCAGCGCGACCTACCGGCAATCGTCGCGGGTGACCAAGGAACTGTTGCAAAAAGACCCCGATAATCGCCTTCTGGCTCGCGGCCCGCGCGTCCGCCTGCCTGCCGAGATCATTCGCGACCAGGCGCTATTGGCCAGCGGCCTGTTGGTGGAAAAGCTGGGCGGGCCGTCGGTCAAGCCGTATCAGCCGGTGGGCCTGCAGAAGGAGCTGCATGGCACCGACGACTACAAGCAAGATCAGGGCGCGGGCCTCTATCGCCGCAGCCTGTACACCTACTGGAAGCGCACGGTGGCGCCGCCGGCCATGATGACCTTCGACGCCCCCGGCCGCGAAACCTGCATCGTCCGCGAGGCCCGCACCAATACGCCCTTGCAGGCCCTCAACCTGATGAACGACGTGACCTATGTCGAGGCGGCGCGGGTGCTGGCCCAGCGCGTGCTTGAGCCAAAGGACCGGACCGCCGCCCAGCGCCTCGAGCATGCCTTTCGCCTGGCGGCGACCCGGCCGCCGACCCAGGCCGAGCTGGCCATTCTCGTGAATCACCTGGAGTATCAGCTGGAACGGATGCGCGCCCAACCCGCGGCGGCGAAGAAGCTGGTCGAGGTCGGCGAATTTCCGCGCGGCAAGCACAATATCCCCGAGCTGGCGGCGTACACCGCGGTGGCGAGCTTGATCTTGAATCTGGATGAGGTGATTACCAAGGAATGAAGTCGTGATGGAACGCTCGCTTTACATAGAAACCAGCGTTTGGGGTATGATTCCGCAAGGGCAGCCGAGAGAAATGCGGCGGGCGAGCCTGCAACTATTGCGCTTGCCTCGAAAATTCCATGTTTCCCAATTGGTGTTAAGAGAAATCAACGATGCCTCGGAAGAAGTTCGCGCCCAGATCATGGATTTTTTAGAAAAGGTAAGGTTGGAGGCCCTGGAAGTTTTTCCGGAATGTGAGGAGCTTGCCCAGTCCTACATCGATACCGGCATTCTTTCCCCCCGGAGACGTGAAGATGGTCTGCATGTCGCCGTTGCAACGTATTATGAATTGGATGTTCTGGTTAGCTGGAACCATCGTCACCTGGCCAACGTTCGGAAGACGGAACAATACCGAGGCGCCAATTTGATAAAAGGGTATTCCCATACGCCTCTTATTCTAACCCCCTTGGAGGTTCTCAATGAGTAAGAAAGAAAAAACCTTGGACGAATCCCTTGATGAAATAGACAAATGGAGTGAAAAACTCGTAAAAGAGATTGAGGGCCTTACTCCCGAACAAGTGGCGGAATACTTCAAGGATTCTTTGCAAAAGTTGGAAAAGTCCACGGGGAGAAAGTTAAACATTTCAAACCGACCGGCTCCTCGCCCGGAAAAGGTTTGACATGGTTTATTAACCCCTTTCGAGGTGTTTATGACTAGTAGGGAAAAAACCTTGGAGGAAGCCCTGGACGAAATGGATCAATGGGGTGAGCAAGTTTCCAAAGCGATTGAGGAGCTCACACCCCAACAAGTTGTGGAATACTTCGACCAAGCCCAAGAAAGATTTGAAAAACAAACCGGCTTGAAATTCCCTGTTCGACCAGCCCCCCATCCCCGAAAATTGATTAATAAAGAAAGAACCCTGGATGAAGCGCCTGATGAAATCGACAAGTGGAGTGAAAAAATGGTCAAGGAAATTGAAGGCCTGACCCCGGAACAAGTCGTCGAGTACTTGAAAATTGCTGCTGCCGTCCAGGTCGGCCCATGGGCATAGCGCCTTGTCGTGTCCCAAGTCCCATCCCCGTTCGAATCAATTTTGCTTTCGATCCGGTTGGCAAACACATCATACCGATACTCGGCCTTCATTTGCAAGGTCCCGCCGTCCGAAGCGCGCTTCTCCACCCAGGTCATCTGGCGTCCCAGCTGCGTCCCCTTTCTTTTTTCCCTTTTCTTTTTGCCAAGACGCAAAACTCGCTTCTGGTTGCTGGCCAAGTTCTACCAGACGGGATTGGTTACCCCCAGGGTTCCATCGAAAGGTTTCGGCAATGCTTACAACATTACGTCCCCCCTCTCAAGCTTCTCCTGGCGCAATCCGCGTCCCCTTTTTTCCCCTATTTTTTTCCCTTTAATGGCACAATAGTTGATTTTTCAACAACTAGAATAATGCCTTTTTGTTGTTTATTGAATGAGCCTGCACTTTCTGAAAAAAACCTTAGTTCCCCCTTTCGAGGGTGAAATTGATCTT
>CAZFGM010000847.1:0-2976 GCA_964518515.1 uncultured Alcaligenaceae bacterium
CCTTCCGGCCGGCCCTGCGGATCCCACAGGTGCACGGCGTTGTCCTTGCCGGCCGACACGAAGAACTTTCCGGTGCTGTTGAAGGCCACGCCGGTGATTTCCTGGATGTGGCCGGCGAAAGAGCGCAGCTCTTCCCCCGTGGTAAAGTTCCACAGCTTGAGGGTGCGATCGGTGCTGGCGGTAACCAGATGCGTGCCGCCGGGGTCGAAGGCCAGGGCGGTAACGCCGCCTTGATGGCCGCGCAGCTCGCGCTGTTTTTGACCATTGGTCATGTCCCACAAGCGCACCACGTGATCCAGACTGCTGGTGGCCAGAACGGAGCCATCGCGGCTGAAGGCCACGCCGGTGACGTGGCTGGCGTGGCCCGTCAGTTTTGGGAATACCTCGGCGCCTGACTCCGTGGCCCACACTTTGGCCAGGCCGTCCACGCCGCCGGAGGCCAGGAATTTACCATCATGCGAAAACGCCAGGGCCAGGACTTCCTTCTTGTGTCCAGGGCACACGCGCGGGTCGGCCAGCTTCGGCCCGCGCCAGATGCGCACGCGCCCGTCCTGACCCCCCGTGGCCAGCCAGGCGCCGTCACCGGATATCGCCAGGGAGTGAACCGGGCCCGGGTGCGGCAAGGTTTTTTGTTCTTTACCGCTCGTTACCTCCCAGAAGCGGATCGTTTGATCCAGGCTGGCGGAGGCCAGCAGTCCGGTCCCGGGCCAGAAGGCCAGCCCGGTCACCGCGGCGGTGTGGCCTTTCAGAAGGATTCCCTTGCGGGTTGGCCGAGGCCAGAGCTTGACCACGTCGGGCGGGCCTACCGTGGCGATCCAGGCATCGTCGGGACTGACGGCGGCCAGGGTTTGCCCGGCAAAGGAATCCTTGGCCACCTGCGTCATCCGCTTGAGGTAATGCCACTCAAAGCCGCGAAGGTCTTCCCCGCCGGCGGCGGGCGCATAGCGGCCCAAGAGATCGTTCAAGAGCCCGATATTGTTGGTCGTCATGGCGAGATAGGCCTTGTTCATGTCCACGACATAGCGCGTGCGGCGGCGGATTTTTTCGAGCTGGTCCAATTCTTTCCGCCGCCCCTCGGCTTGGCGGGTCAGGTCGGCCAGCTCGCCGCGGGCGGCATCGAGAGTCTTGACCGCGGCGGCCCGCTGCTCGGCGTGGTACCACAGGGCCGACCCCAGGCTGACCAGGGCCACGGCAGCCAGAACACTGACGCCGGCCAGGGCGGCCAGGGCGGGCCGCCGCCGCGCCCACTTCAGGCCGCGCTCCCACCACGAAACCGGCCGGGCCAGGATCGGCTCGCCGCGAACAAACCGGCCCAGGTCGTCAGCCAGAGCCAGTGCGCTGCCAAAGCGCCGGCCCGGCTTTTTTTCCAGACAGTGCAAGCAGATGGTTTCCAGATCGCGCGGCAAGCCCGGCTGCAAGCGCCGCGGCGCTACCACCTCCTCGTGCACCACCTGCCGCATCGTTTCCAGAGCGCTGGCCGCCTTGAACGGCGGCCGGCCCGTCAGCATCTCGTACAGGATAGCTCCCAGGGAATACACGTCGGTGGCCGGACCGACTTCTTGACTGAACCCCTCCGCCTGTTCCGGCGCCATGTAACTGGGCGTGCCCAGAACGGCCCCGGTTTCTGTTTGCATCTCGGCCTGCGTTTCCTCCCGGAACCCGGCCATCTGTTTGGCCAGGCCGAAGTCAGTGATCTTCGGATCAAAATCCGAAATCCGAAATCCGAAATCCGAAACAAATCCTAAATTCAAATCTCGAATGTTCGAAACCTTTAAATCTTCCGTTTCGGATTTTGCGGATTCGGATTTCGGATTTGTTTCGGATTTCGGATTTCGGATTTCGGATTTCCTGCGCAGCAGGATATTGGCCGGCTTGAGATCGCGGTGGACGATGCCGCGTTCGTGGGCGTGGTGAATGGCGCGGGCCAGGGTTTCGACGAAGCGGGCGGCCTCGGGGGGCGGTTGCGGCTGGCCCGCCAGGTAGCGGGCCAAGCTACCGCCCGAAATGTATTCCAGGACCAGATACATCTGTTCCTGATGCAGGCCCACTTCGTGAATGTGGACGATGTTGGGATGCTGCAAGCGCGCGGCCGCTTCCGCCTCGCCGCGAAAGCGGGCCAGCTCGCTGGGGTCGCCGCGTCCGGGGCGAATCATCTTGAGGGCCACGAAGCGCTTGAGCCGCGTTTGCCGGGCCTTGTACACCACGCCCATGCCGCCCCGGCCCAACTCCTCGAGGATCTCGAAGCCGGCGACGTCCTGAGGAAACCGGTGGACTACGGGTTCCCCGCTCGTTTCCGCCGGTGATTCACCGGGCGCGCGGATGTCGGTTTTTTCCTCAAGGGCTTCCGAATCGGACCCCACCGCCTGGTGCACGTCAAACTGATCTTTGAGATGCTCGGTCAGATGGGGAAAGCGGCGTTGGTATTCTTCCAGGGTCGGCTTCTCCCCCCGCTCCTCGCGCAGAAGAATCTCGTGGTAGATGAGATCGAGAACCGCCTCGACATCCTTGATTAGAGCGGGCTGCTGGCTCAGAAGAGATTCGACCAGGACGGTTTGTCCGGCCTGCCATTGCCGGCGCTGTTCCTGGCGCAAACGAACCGCCAAATCCGCCGGGGCCAGTTGCTCCGTCGGTTCGGGGGGCAAATTGGAAGAGGGCAAACTGGCCGCCATTTCGTTCCTCAAACCTGGTGACCAACGGCCGTGATGGGACTTTCTCAACCCCATTCCCCATCTGAGGTGGGACTGTGAGTCGGCACGGTTCAAAAGAAGGTAATGATCCCGTAACTCCCGCCTGCACCCCCCGGGGGGGATTGCCAACCCGTGTTCAGGGGCAGGAGTTAATTGGGGGGTCCAAAGTCTCAAAACTATTTTGAGACCGAGCCTTTTTCCATAACTTACTGTGGTAGTTGGTCTTGTAACCAACCTCCCTAGGAGGCTGTCCGAAAAACATTTTACCCAAGTTGCCATCGCCTCGCAT
>CAZFGM010000848.1:0-2973 GCA_964518515.1 uncultured Alcaligenaceae bacterium
CCGCCGAATCGAATGCGCCGCGAAGGATACGGCTTCCGCAAACGGCTGCCGGTGGCGGCACAACGGATACAGGGCCATCAAACCGGGCGCGTGTTCCCACCAACTTTCGGGCTCTTCGCGCCACAGGCGGATTTCCCGAAACCAGACCTGTTGCGTCGGGCGGGCTTGCACTTTCAGGCGAAACGCGCCCCCTTGGGGCTGGTAGCCTTTGGGGAGCAAGATAAAGATCAGGCTGCGGGTTGGCAAGCGCTCGCGCTCCGACAGCAGCCCGCTCTTGCCCAGGACGCTCCACGGGGCGCTGGCGTTCCAGCGCGTGTAAGCTTCCATGTAAACGATAAAGTTCTCGCGGCCGACCCGGGCGTGAAAAGCCCGATCGGCCAGCCGCTCGGTGGCGTGCACTTCGCCCCGCAGGGGTCCCCACACATCAGGGATGACTCCTCCAAGCCGCGAAAGCTGGCGGCCGGAATGATGAGCCGCTATCTTGAATCCGGCGTCGTAGTCGGGCACTCCGCTCTCCAAAACATTATTCGGGCACGGGGGAATTCCGTGAAAGACTTCAATTTTGCAAGCACTTCCGCCCATCAGGATCCCAAACTGGCACGAGACTTAAAGTTGCGATTATAGAGAGCAGGTTTGTATTTGGGTGGAGGAACTCTTTTTCCTTCTTTTATGGCGGCTTCCAACCAGGCCTTCTTGGCAATCATGACTTCGCGAACCGCTTTTTCCGGAGTGGAGCCAAACGCCGAACAATATTGCAAATCCGGAATATCGGCAACATAGCACTCATCCTTGTCGCTGTAAAACACGTTGATGTGATAATCCTTCATCGCAAGCCTCCTGGGTTAGCGTTGTCCGATCAAGCGAAGGAATTGTCCAATCTGGTAAGCCTTCGCTTTTCCTTTCAAGTTCTGAAGGTTGAGCAGACCTGGAATCTGTGGATGCGTGAAAATATGATGGCTCCCTCGAATGCGCGAGAGCCTGAAGCCGAAAGCCTCTACCAAGGTAACCATATCGCCGAAGCGCACATTTTCCGCGCTGGCCAGGACTTTTTTCAGCAGTTTCCATTTTTTCCCTCCGCTGGCCACTGTCTTCCCTTGGCGATTGCCCGTTAAAAGTACTCCCTCGGGTCACAAATTTGCCCCGCCACCGCGCTGGCGGCCACCGTTAGCGGACTGGCCAAAAAGACGCGGGCCTCTTTGTGGCCCATGCGACCAGGGTAATTGCGGTTGGTGGTGCTGATGCACGCGAGCGGCCCGTTGAGCCGGCCGAAGGTATCGCTCGGGCCGCCCAGGCAAGCCGCACAGGAGGGCTGGCCGATCTTGGCGCCGGCCGACAGAAACACTTCCTCCAGAGTCTGGCCATTCAGGGTTTCCCGTTGAAGGCCGGCGGCGATCTCGCTGGTGGCCGGCACCACGAACGTGTCGATCTTGACCGTCTTGCCCTTGAGAATCCGGGCGGCGGCGCGGAAATCGGTCATCTTGCCGCCGGTGCATGAGCCGATGTAGGCGCGATCGAGTTTGGTCCCCTTCACCTCGGAAACCGAGGCGCGGTTGTCCGGGCTGTGCGGCCTGGCCACCACCGGCTCGAGCTTGGTGACATCGTAGACCTTTTCGAAGCAAAATTTGGCCCCCCGATCACTGGCCAACGACGTGTAGGGCTTCTGACCGGCGTTGCGGGCATCGACGTAATCCAGGGTCACTCGGTCGGGAGCAATTACCCCGTTCTTGCCGCCGGCCTCGATGACCATGTTGCACAGGGTCATGCGCTCCTCGATGTTGAGGGCGTAGACGCCGTCGCCGTCGAATTCCATGGCCTTGTAGGTGGCGCCGTCGCAGCCGATGTCGCCGATGACCGCCAGGATCAGGTCCTTGGCCATCAGGTAGGGCGGCAGCCGGCCATGAAAGATGAAGCGCATGGTCGGCGGCACTTTGAGCCACAGCTTGCCCGTGCCCATGACGAAGCCGGCGTCGGTGTTGCCGATGCCCGTGGCGAACTCGCCGAACGCCCCCGCCGTGCAGGTATGGCTGTCGGTGCCGAACAGCACCTCGCCGGGCCGGGTGTGTCCTTCCTCGGGCAGGGCGATGTGGCAGACGCCCTTGTATTGCGGGGTGCCGGCGTCATAGAAATACTTGATGTTCTGCTCGGCCACGAATTGCCGCAGCACTTCGACGTTGCGGTTGGCCATCTTGTCGGCGGTGAAGATGTAATGATCGGGAATGATGACGACCTTTTCCCGGTCCCACACCTTGGCGTCGGCCCCGAAATGATTCTTGAAGATGCCGATGGTCCCCGGCCCGCACACGTCGTGGGTCATGAGGATATCGGTATCGACCCAGATATTGTCGGCCGGCTGGACTGCGTCCCGATTGGCGTGCCGGGCCAGGATTTTTTCGGTCAAGGTCATGGAAGACATTATTTACTCCGTCGATTCTATTTGTGGTTGCCCAGAGGTAATTACCCCTATCGGGATTTCAAAATCCGGGTATAATCTTATTAAATTCCATGTTTTTGAAGCGGTGCTTCATGGCCTTGATCCCAATAGAAAAAGCCGCCCAGCAGACTGACATCCCTCTGGAAACCCTGGAAACCTTGGCAAGGCAAGGGTTGTTAAACACGCACGAACAAGGTCTCCAGCGCTGCGTGGATGACGAGCAACTTCGTCAAGTAATGGAAAGCCTCGGCTGGCTCCAACTTTCCAGCGATAACTGGGACGACGTTGAAGTCTAGGAATGGCTTTCAGGCATTCGTTTCTGCGCGGGGATGTTGTTTCAGTCCTATCCCGGATTATTCATTAATCTCCGAATGAAAAGCCTCCGGCTGCGTCTAACTTGTTGGGAGGACAAGTCCTTTGACGCGAACGGAGGCCGTCCATGAGTATACAGGGTGTTTGGCAGGGCGTCTTTGATTTTTTGGGTGATGGACGCATCGTGGTGGAGCCTTCGCCGGCCCAACTGACCAGCGATGCCGGGCTGT
>CAZFGM010000849.1:0-2959 GCA_964518515.1 uncultured Alcaligenaceae bacterium
GTGGCCAGGCGGACGGCGGCCTGGCAGATGTCGTGGCGGACTTTTTCCTGCAGGTTCGGGGCGGGCGATTCCTCGACCAGTTTCTGGTGGCGGCGTTGCAGCGAGCAATCGCGCTCCCACAGGTGGACGACGTGGCCGTGGCGGTCGGCGAGGATCTGTACTTCGACGTGGCGGGCCTGTTCGATGTATTTTTCCAGATAGACGCTGGCGTCCTTGAAGGCTTTGTCGGCTTCCTGGCGCGCGGCGCCCAGGCCGGCTTTGAGGCTGATATCGTTGCGGGCGATGCGCATGCCGCGGCCGCCGCCGCCGGCCGCCGCCTTGATCAGGACCGGAAAACCCAGGGCATGGGCCAGACGCAGGGCGTCGGCGTCGTTCTCGATCAAGCCCTCGCTGCCCGGCACGACCGGCACGCCGGCTTTCTGGGCCAGCTTGCGGGCCTCGTTCTTGTTGCCCAACAGGCGCATGGCCTCCTGCGGCGGGCCGATGAACTCGATATTGCACGACCGGCACACCTCGGCGAAATGAGCGTTTTCCGAGAGGAAGCCGTAGCCGGGATGGATGGCCTGGACATTGGCGATCTCGGCGGCGCTGATCAGGCGGGGAATGTTGAGGTAGCTGTCGGTTGCGGGGGCGGGACCGATGCAGATGGCGGCGTCGGCCAGGGCCAGGTACGGCGCCTCCCGGTCGGCTTCGCTGAACACCGCGACCACTTCAATGCCCAGATCGCGGCAGGCCCGGATGACCCGCAAGGCGATTTCTCCGCGATTGGCGACGAGGATGCGCTGGAACATAGAGGAATTGCCAATTGCCAATTACCAATTACCAATTGCCAATTGAATGAAGAGCCATTCCTCAATTTGCAATTTTCAATTTGCAATTTTCAATTTGCAATGATTTCTCCTTTAAGCGGTGGGGTCAACACGGAACAGCACCTGGCCGTATTCGACGGGCTGCTGGTTTTCGACGAGGATCTCGGCGATGACGCCGGTGCAGTCGGCGGGGATTTCGTTAAAGATTTTCATGGCCTCGATCAGGCAAACGACGGTGGTGGGCGTGACCTTGGAACCGACGCGGACGAACGCCTGGGCATCGGGGCTGGAAGCGCCGTAGAAGGTCCCGGGCGTGGGACTCTTGATCTCCATGAGTTTTTTCGCGGGGGGGGCGGCGGGCGTGGCATCCGCCTTGGCAGGGGTGGCTTGGGCGGCCGCAAGGGCTAACGGGTCGCCGGCCGGCACGGGCATGACCGGGACCGCCGTCCCCAGCGGCGTGGCGTTGCCGCGCCGCAAGGTGATGCGCTGGTCCGCCGCTCGCAGGTCGATTTCGCTCAGGTCGTTTTGGCTCATCAGGGCGATCAAAGCTTCCAGGGTTTTAACGTCAAAGGGACCTGGAGCCTTGGATATCTCTTCAGCCACCGTGTCCCCCCTTGGTATTTTGGCTGGGCGCTTTTTGTTGGATTTTTCCGGCATGGGATGCACTTAGGAGTTAGGGATCAGGAATCAGGGGTCAGGATTCAGTCAGGAGTCAAACCCCTTGAACCCTGACTCCTGACCCCTGACTCCTGTAAGCATTGCGGCTGCCTCTTCAAAGCTCCACTACGTTAGAGGTCAGGTCGCGGGGTAAATGGGTCAGAACCTCGCAGCCGTCCGGAGTAACCAAAACGTCGTCCTCGATGCGAATCCCGGCCCAGCCGGGCAGATAAATCCCCGGCTCGATGGTCACGACCATGCCGGCTTCGACAGCGACTTCGCAGCCGGGCTTGAGAAAGGGCGCTTCATGCACTTGCATCCCCAGGCCGTGGCCCAGGCTGTGCGTGAACTGCTCGCCGTAACCGGCCTGGGCGATGACTTCGCGGGCGGCGGCGTCCACGTCCTTGGCCTTGACCCCCGGCCGCAAAAATTCCAGGGCCCGTCGCTGGGCACGCAGGACCACGTCGTACACGTGCTGGATTTTGTCCGCGTCGGGGCTCGGGGCCCCGCGGACCCCGAATGTGTTATTAGTCAGCAAAACCCGCGTCAAGTCGCTATTGTAGAAGGCCCCGCTGGCCCCCCAATCGACCAGGACGAGATCGGCCTCGTCGAGACGTCGCGCCGTGGGCGGGGCGTGCGGCAAAGCGGCGCGTTCGCCGACCGCCACGATGCAGGGAAAACTACCGCATTTTCCGCCAGCGCGGCGAATGTACATCTCCAGGGCGTCGGTCAATTCTTTTTCGGTATCCTCTGGCCGCAGGAAAGACCGGAACATGGCGAAGGCTCGTTCGGCCAGGCGAATGGCCTGGCGAAGCTGCGCGATTTCGCCGGCATCCTTGATCTGGCGGAGCTTCTCGACACGGTCTTTGGCTGGTTTCCAAGCCGCCGTCTTGGCCGCCTCGCGCAGGGCATCGTGGTCCGCCACGGTCAGGTGGCCGCTTTCGAAACCCACCGCCTGGACGGCCAGCTTGTTAAGGACAGTGCCGGCCGCTTCGGTCAAGGATTGCACCGGCGGGCGAATGTACGTTTCCAGGCCGGGACATTCCTCGGCGAGCTGGGTCGTGAACCTGCCATCGCTGACCAGAATGGTCTTGTCGCGGGTCAGGATCAAGTAGCTGCTGTCGCCGCTGAAGCCGGTGAGATAGCTGACGTTGACCGGCTGGCTGAGGAGCAGAGCGTCGAGTTGTTCCTCGGCGAGCGTCTGGACCAGGCGTTGCCGGCGCTGTGCGAAGCTATCCATGGGAGAAAATCCGGAGTGAAGACGCCGCGGGATCGTACCGCGATTTTTTACAAAAACGGCAGGGAATGACCAAGCCGACTTTCCCAGACTTGGTTCAAAGGCGGGTAGTAAGTTCGTAGTGCGGGCTTTAGCCCGTTTGGCCCCCGTTTACCCCGGCAACAGGCTAAAAGTTTCACCAAATGATCTTTGACAATTTATTCAGCAATTCCCGGCCTCTTGAGTAGAAATCGCTCTGATCCTCTTTTTGTACCCA
>CAZFGM010000850.1:0-2950 GCA_964518515.1 uncultured Alcaligenaceae bacterium
CAAGACCAAAAATCAGGGGAATACGCAAGGAAAACCATAGACCGGGAATTGCTGCAATGTTTGGCAGTTCCGCGGAGTTGGAGAGCTTCGTACTTGGCTTGGGGGGATCCACCTCGCGGATGATGCGGAGCATCTCGGTGAATGCGGCACTGCGCAATTTTTGGCTTGTAAACGGTGGCGAACCCGCCAAAAGCTCGTAAAGAAGGACGCCCAGCGAATAGATGTCGGCACGCGTGTCGATGTCGAGGTTGTTCAATTCCGCTTGCTCGGGGGCCATGTATTCCAGCGTGCCGACCATCTGGCCAACTTCCGTGAACATGGTCCGCTGGGTAAGCTTGGCGCCCGTGGCCTTGGCCACCCCGAAATCGATCACCTTGGGCACGGGCTTGCCGTCGTAGTGGGCGACCAGCACATTGGCGGGCTTGAGGTCGCGGTGTATTATTCCTTTCTGATGCGCGTGCTGAACAGCCTGGCACACAGGTATGAACAATTCCAGCCGTTGTCTCGGCGTTAAATGTTCCTGATCGCAATAATCCGTGATGGGAATCCCCTTGACGAGTTCCATGACAACGTAAGGAGAACCGCCGTCGGTGGTCCCCGCGTCTAGAACTTTTGCGATATTGGGGTGATCCATCATGGCCAAGGCTTGCCGCTCCTGCTCGAAGCGGGCAATGACCTGGGCGCTGTCCAAGCCGGCCTTGATGACTTTTAGAGCGACCCGACGTTGCACCGGTTCCTGCTGCTCGGCCAGGAAAACAGTGCCCATGCCGCCCTCGTCAAGTTTCTGCAACAGCTTGTAGGGTCCGATCAATTTGCCGACGGCCTGCTGCTCTGGTACGGGATCAGCCGTTGACGCTTGACTGAAAAGCATGAGGGCATGTTTTAAAGCGGCCTCGCATTCTTGCCGGGCCAGGCCGGTAAAACCCGCCAAATAATCCTGGAGGATGGGGCATTTCCCATTCCTCAGGTCTTCTTCGAATTTTTCGCACGCTTCAAAAATCCGCGTTGCCATGGCCCCGTCGATGGCGGGGTTGAGAGAGAAGTGGTTCATTGGGGCGCCTCGCTTTCCCAGATGCGGCGAATCGTGGCCAAAGCTCGTTCCACGGACGACAGCGAGCAGTCAAGTTTCTTGGCGATTTGCTGGTTCTGGTAGCGTTCGAACTTCAACACCGCGACCTGGCGGAGCTTGTCGTGCTGGAGCAGACCGAGCAGGTGTTCCATGTTGTCGGCGACGTCGGCGGCGAACTGCTTGCCGGGGATTTGCCTCAAGTCGGCATCCGCGCGTGTCATATGGCCCCCGCGTTTGATGCGCGACTGGTCACGGTGCAGATGAGCGGCTTTCTGAGCGGCGATCATGATCAGGACCTGCCGAAGATCTTTGCGGTCTTTTAGCTTGGGGAAGTCCCCTTGGGGTGCGCGGCGCAAGAAGCTCCTAAAGGCGCTTGCCGCGATATCTTCCGCATCAGCGAGGGCGTAACGCCCGCCGCGCAGCTTCCGATGCGCCACGTTGACCAGAAGTGCCCAAAAATTATCGAAGATTTGCTGAATTGTAAGAGAATCATCTGGCTTCGCCAGATTCAACATCGCTGCGAGAAAATTATCAGAGCTTGACATACCAATGCACCTCCAGGTTTTGGGCCATACCTGAATAGCACGCCCAATAATAAGTGCGATCCGTCAGTAAAGCCAGGAAAAAAAGAAAAACGTGGTGCGCGGCAAAAATTGCTGCCGGGTTTAAAGACTGGTTAGGCGTGTCAATGAGGGAACATTTGGTTCCATTCGCTTACCCGCATTCCGTGGAGGGTGTCCGCAAAGGAGCGAAAATCTTTTCCCAAAAAGGAGGTTCGATCATGAACAAACGTCTTCTCTGTTTGGCGCTCGTGGGTGCCTGCTTAGGGGCAGCGCCTGCGTCCGCCTTGGCTCAGTACAGGGCGCGCGATTTGCAAGTTTACCAAATGCAGATCGCGGCCTACCGACAACAGTTACTGCTGCAGCAAATGGCATGTCAGCAGCACCTTCATCACCAGCGCATGATGGCGGCGCGCAGTGCGAATGCAACCGCCCAGCGCGTTCTCCCGAAGGCTACGGCACCGGCAGGGCGGACCGGCGTCGCCAACAGTCCGGTTCGTCGGGCCGGGCCCGAGGCGCAGCCGAAACCGGCCGTTGCGCAAGCCCGGCCAGCGGTAGCGCCTGCGGGCAAGGTTCAAGCCCGACCGCCGGCCGTTACCCCGCCGGTGGTGGTAACCAAGCCGCCCGTTACAGTTCCCTCGACCGTGCCGCCTAACACGATGACCACCCCCGTGGCCCACCCGGCCACCGGTTCGGGGGGCGGCGGCAACCCGATTATCACTTATCGCACCATCTGGTTCTTCTGGTAACCGCTCCCCTCGCCACCCTCCACGGAACGGGCGAAACCTCCACTCAAAGATCAAAGGAACACGAAAGTTTCGGAAATTGTTAGGCAACATTGTTGCAGGGATTATTGGCATCGTGGACTTGGTTGCCGCTATAAGGACCATTCCCAGGGATCGTCCGGCTTCAGTTCGCCCTTGATGACGAGATCGAGCTTGTCGTCTTTGCCCGGCTGCGCGTGAACGAAGCCGGGGCCAAGCAACAGCCCGGCCAGGAAAGCCGCTGGCCATCGCAGGGTGTGCTCCATGGTGTGACAATTTCCCTGGCGAGCGTCGCGGCGTAAGCCCGACGTGTTTGGCTACATCCACGTCGGGCTTACGCCGCGACGCTCGCCTTGCTGTTATACTGCACGCGGGGAAATTTGAGCCCGAAGCGCCAGCAAGGGTAAGCAAAAATCCCTTGCTTGCGCTGCGGGCTCAAAGCATCAATCTTCACCGCGCGAGGTATAAATTATCTCCTGCCGCTCGCCTAATTCTACGGTTTTTCGATGGTGAATTGATCCAGGGCCAGCCAGCGGTGGCCGGCTTGCCAGAGGTTT
>CAZFGM010000851.1:0-2948 GCA_964518515.1 uncultured Alcaligenaceae bacterium
AAAACCCAGGGATTTTTGCATACTTGGCGGCGCAGCTGCGGAAGTTGGGTTAACTCCTCGGGCTTATTCGTGAACTCGACCAGGCTGGAGTCTCGATCCGAACTTTCCAGGGCGTCGAGCGTTCGCTTAACGACGGCCGTGGCACTGGCATAGGCCTCCAGACATCCCCAGCGCCCGCAGCCACATTGCCGGGGTTTCGTCATCTCGATTTTCATGTGGCCTAGTTCGGCTCCGTGGCTATGTTCCCCCTCCAGCACCAGATCGCCGATGATTATTCCCCCGCCGACGCCGGTCCCCAATGTGAACAAAACCATACTATGGGTGCCTTTGCCAGCCCCAACCCAGTACTCGCCCAGGGCCGCCGCGTTGGCATCGTTCTGAAAAGCGGTCGGCAATCGGAACCGGTCCTGGATGTATTCCTTGACCGGGACATTCTGCCACGGCTTGAGGTTGGGCGGGTCCAGGATCACGCCGGCTGGAATGTCCATGGTTCCGGGAGTGGCCACGCCGATGCCGGCGACCCGGCTCATGTCCAAACCGGAAGCCTGCACCGCCTGCCGGATGGTCGCGCACATTCTTTCCAGGCCGAATTCCTGGCCGCGCTGGGCCTCGGTGGGCAGGCTGACGCTGGAAAGCACCAGGCCGTTGCCGTCAACCACTCCCCCCTTCATGCTGCTGCCGCCCACATCCAGGCCCACGAAGACTCTCGGCGTTTCCATTGGCTGGTTTCCCCGTTTTGCCTCGGTTACACGTCGGGCTGACGCTCCGACGCTCGCCTGTGATCCCTCAAGAGTTGGGCTCCGCAGCTGGTGGAGATTGTTTTATACTGTGGCGATGGAAAACGGCCGCCCCGGTTCGGGCATTATCGGGCATGAGCAACGGCATGAAATCCTGGTCACCCAGTCACCCCGTCAGCTTCACACGTCGCGCTTACGCCGCGACGCTCGCCGGTACCTTGTCACGCGGTCATGTCACCGGCCGGCGGGGACATTACTTATTGCTTCTGGCCGCGGGACTGGGCCTGTTCTTTGTCAACCTCGGCGGGGCCAGTCTGTGGGACGTGGATGAGGGCCGAAATAGCGGAGCGGCCATGGCCATGTGGGAATCCGGCCATTGGATTGTTCCCACTTTCAACGGCACGTTACGGGTAGACAAGCCGCCGTTGTTGTACTGGCTGCAAGCGACGTGCTTTCATCTTTTTGGCCTCAACGAATTCGCGGCTCGATTTCCCTCGGCTGTGGCGTCCCTGCTTACCGTTTTCTGCTGTTACGAGCTGGGACGCCGACTGTTCAGCCCGAGCGCGGGCTTGTTGGCCGCTCTCGTCGCCGCTGCTTCTCCCATGGTGTGCGCTGCGGCACGCTTTGCCAATCCCGACGCCTTGCTCAATCTCTGCGCCGTTTTGACGATGTGGATCTTCTGGCGAGGCCTACAGAGCCCGGAGCGTCAGCGACGGGACTATCGACGGCCCACGGGCTGGTGGCATTTTTCCGTGGGCCTATCCATGGGCCTCGGCATGCTGGCCAAGGGGCCGGTTGGTTGGGTCCTGCCCCAAACCGCGATCGTGCTGGCTCTCGCGTGGAACCGGCAGCTCGACCGCCTTTGGGATCGACGTTGTTTTCTCGCCGTTCTGGGCTTTGGCCTGGCCGCTATTCCCTGGCACATCGCTGTCTTCCTGGCCACCAAGTGGGACTTGATCCATGGTTTCTTTGTCAATCACAACGTCAATCGCTTTCTCAGCGTCATGGAAAGCCACCACGGGTCGATGCTTTACTATCCGGCAGTCGTGCTGGTTGGCTTCGCGCCCTGGTCAATCTTCCTGGGTTTTGTCCTATGGTTCGAAGGCGGCAAGGCGCTTCGAAGACATTCCGGGTCAGAGCCGCGCACGTCAGTAAGCGGTTCGCCCCAGCCTTCTTCCGACCCGCGCGGTCATCGCTTCCTCTGGTGCTGGATTGGGGTGTACCTGGTGTTTTTCTCGCTGTCGGCCACCAAACTGCCCAACTACATTTTGCCGGTCGTTGTTCCATTGTCGCTGCTGACCGGCCGGTTCTTGGACCGCTGGCGAACCGGCGCGATTCGGGTGAAGCCCTGGCTGGAGGACCTTGCCTTCGCCGCACTGGTCCTGGTGGGCCTGGCGATTGTGCTGGGCCTGCTCCTGACCGGCGGCGCCCTCGACATGTCTTTCATGCAGGGTCGCTTTTTTCCGGAGTTGATCCCCTGGGCCCCGCTGGGCCTGGTGCCGATAGCCGGCGCCGTCCTGGCCCGGCGCCTGGCGCGCCGTGGACAGCGCACCGCTGCCGTGACCGGGCTAATGGCCAGCGTTATTCTTGTCATTGTTCCCGCGGCTGCCTGGGTGAGCGCGGCGTTGAACGGCCACAAGGCGCCTCGGTCCCTGGTCGAACTGAGCCGGGCCTGCCAGCCCCACCGCGAAATCCGCATCGGTTCCTGGCAAGTCGGCGACCTGGCCAGCCTCAGCTTTTACTGCCGCCGCGATGTCCTGGCGCCAAAGACGGAGCAAGAGGCGATGGACCTGTTAAGGTATCCCATTCCCGTTTTCCTTTTCCTTTCGGAATCCGCCTGGCATGATCTGGACCGCAAAGAGGCCGGTTTGGGGCGCGTGGTTGGCCGGCACCGCAATCTCTATTCCCGCGAAAGCGTGGTCGTGGTTCGGAACTGGGAATGACACCTGTGGACTTACATCTTCGTTGCCAATCGCTCCGGAAACGAGACGAAATCTGAGTTGAACAACATTTTGTCATTCAACTCCCCATTCCATAACTTCTTGGCCAGTCAGCATTTGCCGCTGATTTCCTCGGTTGAATGAGGCATGGTTCAACTTTGAGCCAATCTGGGTAACAGTAATCATCATTCCGCTGGGCGGACCACTCGGCCACTTCGCTAACCCAACTTCCGCAGCTGCGCCGCCAAGTATGCAAAAATCCCTGGGTTTT
>CAZFGM010000852.1:0-2940 GCA_964518515.1 uncultured Alcaligenaceae bacterium
CTTAGCGCCATTGTCGATTTCGTCACTCAACTCCAGGAAGGCAACACCGAGTGTATCGAGCCCTTGGCACATGCCCTGGACATGCACAATGTATTTCGCGAAGACGAACCGGTGCCGTCGCTGCCGGTGGACGCCGCCCTCGCCAATGCTCCGGACCGCCAAGGCGACTTTTTTGGAGTTCCCGCGGTTCTGGAATGATCTGCCTTGGGCGAGCGGGGTGATGCCGCGGCGCAACCCGGCCGCTTACGCGGCTCGGCTCGCCATACGTGTCTCCGCCCCCGGCTCGCCGGTGACTTTGCCATGATCGAACAAACCGCCGGTCGCCTGTTGCCGCTGCTTGCCCGGGGAGAAATTACCGCCGCGGCCCTGACCCAGGAAGCCCTCGGGGCCATCCGCCAGCGCGACCGGGACCTGCGGGCCTTTCTCCATGTGGATGCCCAAGGCGCTCTGGCCCAGGCCAGGGCCGTCGATAGCAAACGGCAGCGCGGCGAACCACTCGGGCCGCTGGCCGGTTTACCCATCGCCATCAAAGACGTGTTGTGCACCGCGGGTCAGCCGACGACCTGCGGCAGCAAGATTCTGCACCACTTCATTGCCCCTTACGACGCCCACGTCATCAGTCGCCTCAAGCAGGCCGACGCCGTCCTCCTCGGCAAGACCAACATGGACGAGTTCGCCATGGGCTCGTCCACGGAAAACAGCGCCTTTCAGGTCACCCGCAATCCGTGGGACCGGGAGCGAACGCCGGGCGGCTCGAGCGGCGGCTCGGCGGCGGCGGTCGCCGCCGGCCTGGTTTGCCTGGCCCTGGGTTCCGACACGGGCGGCTCCATCCGCCAGCCCGCCGGCCTGTGCGGCATCGTCGGCCTCAAGCCCACCTACGGCCGCGTCTCCCGCTTCGGCCTCGTTGCTTACGCCAGCTCGCTCGACCAGATCGGGCCTTTGACGCACGATGTGTTCGACGCCGCCCTGGTGCTGGAAATCATCGCCGGCCACGATCCCCGCGATAGCACCAGCGTCCCGCGGCCCGTGCCCGCGTACACGAAAACCCTGGATGAGCCTCTGAGACCCTTGCACATTGGAGTTGCCCGCGAATTCTTTACCGAGGGACTCGATCCGGAAGTGGAAAAATGCGTGCGCGAGTCGATCAAGGTTTACCAAAGTCTGGGGGCCATAATCCGCGACGTCTCTTTGCCGCACAGCCCCTATGCCGTGGCGACTTATTACCTGGTGGCCACCGCCGAGGCGTCGAGCAACCTGGCCCGCTACGACGGCGTGCATTACGCCCAGCGCGCCGCCCACTACGACAACCTCCTCGACATGTATTGCCGGTCGCGTGGCGAAGGCTTCGGCGCCGAGGTCAAGCGCCGCATCATGCTCGGCACCTACGCCCTGTCTTCGGGATACAAGGACGCTTATTATCTGAAGGCCCTCAAAGTCCGCCGGCTTATCAAGGAGGATTTCGACCGGGTGTTCCAAACCTGCGACGTCATCCTGGGCCCGACCGCGCCGACCGCCGCCTTCAAGATCGGCGAGAAAATCGATAACCCACTGGCGATGTACTTGTCCGACATTTACACGATCAGCGCCAACCTGGCGGGCATACCGGGCATCAGTTTTCCTTGCGGCTTCACTCAGGGAGGATTGCCGATGGGTTTACAGATTCTGGCCCCGCCCTTTGCCGAGGAGAAACTGCTGCGCGTGGCGCGGATGTATGAGGCGGCCACCGCTTGGCACTTACGGAGGGCTTGATTTGGATAGATTCCGGTAAGCCTTCCGCCCAAAAAAAACAAAAAGCCCACGGAAACGCTGTCCGTGGGCTGCAAAGTTTTTCGGCTTTTACCCAATCCCAATCCGCACCCGCTAACGTTAATAGCGTTGATTCTGGAGGGGCGGCTGATACTGATTCGGTGCCGGCGGCGGCAAGGGCGGCGGCGCATTGGGATTGAACGTCCCCGGTTGGCCGTACAAATTCGGATTGCCCTGGTAGCCGGCCGGAGGAAGGTTCGGGGTGCTGTACCGCGTGTACGGATCCGTCCCCTGTGGGAACGGTGCCGGAGGCTGACCGATCGAGTTGTAGCTTACCGGGTTCACGCCGCCTGGCGTGTTGGTCCGGGCGCCGAATTGCTGGCTGGCCGGGTTCGGCGGCCATTGGGTGTTGTTTTGCATCGTCCCTTGCGAGGGATACACCGGTTTCTGATTGGTGGGTCGCTTCTCCGGCCCCGTGCAACCCGTGAGCGCCACGGCGGCCAACAGCGTGGACGCCAGACCGAGCCATCGTTTGGTAACCATAACAACATCCTGTGTTCGAAATGTCCCCGCGCTCCCGCCGGCGCGGTAAGTGGGATTCCCATTCCCGAAAGCCGCTTTGCTGCTCGTTACCTCCCTCTCCCCGCGGGAGGCGCCTGCAACAAGCGGGGGGACATTAGCGAGGGAGACTTACCAGGTCAAGCCCAAAGGGCGAACCCGGGAAAAGACCTAGCTAGGGAAAAACGCCGGGACCTGATTCGTTGAATTAAACCTATAAATGAAAATTAGTTGCGACGTTGCGACAAACTATCGTCCCGGAAGTAGACCGATCGGTTTCAAAGTCCGGCAAACAACCAAAACGGATTAGAGCGTTCGGATTGGGTCAACCGTTCATCGCGGTATCGATAGGCCCTGCCGGCCGTTTTTGTGACAAAAAGTTGTCGCAAAACGATTAGCAAATATTGCCAATTACCAATTGCCAATTACCAATTGCCAATTGCCAATTGAAAAAACCTGGTGCCTATTGGAAAACCTGGTTGAATTACTTCAAAATTGGCAATTGGCAATTGGCAATTGGCATTTTTTCATCTGCCCCGAAAGGGGCCACTTCTTCCGGGCGGGTCCCGGAAGAAGCTCAGAACCACTTAATGGTGAAATACCCCTTCAGAGCCCACTTGCCCGGTTCCGCTTTCC
>CAZFGM010000853.1:0-2939 GCA_964518515.1 uncultured Alcaligenaceae bacterium
CGATCACCGCTTCCAGATCGGCGGCGCTGCTGGTCATGCCGGGGGCGTAGGCGACGAGGTCGTAGAAGATGCGGTCGTCGCCCTTGTAGCTGGGCCGCTGGTAGAGGAGGGAAGAATCGGTTACTTCCCTGGCCACGGATCGTTTGAAGTTGGCCCCATGAGCGATATTTCCGTGCATCAAGGTCGTGTATCCGTCTGTGTCCCAATACCGGGGGTCAATACCCCCATGAACTCGATACCAACTCATGTGGCTGGGCTGATCCACCTTCCAGAAGCGGCGAATTTCGCCTTGGATCTGCCGCAAATCTTCGGTGACGTTTAATAGCTCATCGATGCGGCCCTGCGGATCCCATTTGCCCCTTTCCGTTCGAGCCATGACAATCTTCTGATCATGGATAATCTTATCTAGTTCCTGAACCAAGCCCGGGGAGATCGATTGCAGGCGCGTGTTTTCCGGGGGAGTATAATCGGCGTGCTTGTCGAGCCTTTTCAGAAGTTCTTCGAGTCGTTGACGGTCCCCTCCTTGAGGGCTAATCCCACGGGCCAATTCGAGCCGGTCCATCACTTCCATGCGCCGCGCCAAGTCGAAGTGATTTTTTCCACCGAGCGGGCCGCCAGTTAGACTTGTGTGGAGGCGTGATGGCGTCCGGACAGCCAGCGCCAGGGCGGGTGGGAAGAATTCGAGGGTGTTAGAGTCGCGGCCGAAATTTGAATCTTGCATCGGCTTCGTTGGATTATTTCCGGAGGAAGTTCGCAAAAAACTCGGGCGCTCGCGCGACAGCACGGTCTGGGCCACCTCTTGGGCCGGACGTTTCTGTCCCTGCTTCTTCGGATCGGGCTGGCCGGCCTCCGGCTCGTAAACGACCGGAATCTTGACGGGGCAGTTGTACATCGCCCAGTGGTCCTTGCGGCCGCGATCCACCTTGTACTGCGTGTACAAATCCTCGTGCTCCAGCACCAACAGCGAGGTGAACGGCGTCATCACGTACATCGCCTTGGACAGGGCGATGATGGTGTCCTTGTGCTTGAGGGCGTCGTCGGCGAGGAGGCGGTCGATTTCGAGCTTGGCCCAGGTGCGCGGCAGATAGCCGGCCCGCGGTGTGGCGTTGGCCGCCTTCAGGGGATATTCGTCGGCCTTGCCGTCGAGGGTGCCCTTGATGCGGATGGACGTGGGCAGGGCCGGCTTGGCGTTGGGTTGGTAGGACGGATTGCCAATCCGTCCTACGCGGGTGATGGCGCAAATCTCCTCGCCCTGGGCAATCGTTTGATTGAAGGCCAGGAAGACGGGGCGGGCGGTTTCCACAGTCTTGCCGTCCTTGCCGAGCACCAAGGTTTGCCCGTCATCGGCGAGGACCTCAACATTCATCAGTCGCGGCGTGGCCAGCGTGGCGAACAGGTCGAAGGCGCGCCAGGCGATCGGCTCGTCAGGGTTGATCTGCGTGAAGTGCCCGCCGGTCTTCTCGGCGGCGGCCTTCATGAAGGCGCGGTTCCAGCGCTTGCCCACGCCGACGCCGACGTACCGCACGGGATTATTTAGCCGGCGAGCTTGCTCGCCGCGGTCAGCATCCCCGCCACGGCGAGCAAGCTCGCCGGCTAAATGTGCATCGCGGCGTTCGCCCATTGCCGGGATGCCGCTGCCGACATGGACCAGGTAGGTTTCCGCCCGCTTTTCCGGCAGCGCCTTGTGGAGGGTCGCGAAGGCATTGGCCAGGTCGAGAGCGCCGATCAGGTGGGCGTTTTCCAGGAACTCGACCGCGGCCTTGACGTTGTCGGCGGTGGCCGCTTGCGGCTTGGCGCTCTGAAAGCGAACGCGCGTGTTCGCCGTCGCCACCTGGAACGTGTCGTTCGGATCGACGTGCGTGAGGAAGTTCTTGATGACCTCGATCTGGGCACGGCCCAGAAGCGGATCGCGGTCGCCGGAGGACTCGAAGAGAAATACCCAGTGGCGATTTTTGATTTCTGATTGCAGATTTTTTATTTGCAGGTTGGGGCGAAATCGGACCATGAGGTACTCGGCGCCGTCGTGAACCGTGGTGGAAAAGCGGACGGCCTCATCCACCTTCCCCCCCTTGCCAAGGGGAGTTGGTGGGTCGGTCAGGGTCAGGATGACGTCGCGGTCGGTGCGGGCGTTTTTGGCCTGGGCGCGGAGGAGCAGGTCGTTTCCCTCGAGGCGGGCTTGGATCGCCCCGGCTCCAGGACCCGCATGGGAGGGACTGGTCCAACCCAGATTCGCGCCATCCTTGATGTGGGCGTAAAACGTCCAGTGATCGACCTTTTGCATCGAGTGGCCGGCGGGGAAACGATACTCCGTCTTGCCGTACAAGGTCGACAGCTTCTGCGTGTAGCTGAGGATGATGCGCTTTTCCGAACGCGCTTCGAGCGGGAAGACGCGCATCTTGAAGGTGCTGCCGTCGAGCCATTCCAAGAGGGCCGGATCGCGGTTGGCGTAGCGGATGGTTTCGTAGACCTGGCGGGCGTAGTCGCGCTCGGCCATGCCGCCTTCCATCAGGTTGCCGTCCACGTACATGGCCAGGCGCGACAGCGAGGCGTCGGGCGGCAGCGGAAAATAGAAGGTGCCTTCGAGCTGCCAGGCCTCGTGATTGAAATACGTCTGGTCGATGGTGGTGCGCGCGAAGCCGTCCTCGATGTGGACGTCGACATGGAACTTGCGCAGGGTGATCTTGGCTTCCTGGCCTTGCGGATCGACGGCGATCAATTTGCCGCCGGCGTGCTGGCTCCCGGGCACGAGGGGCGAGACGGCGGCGGTCATGAGGTCCTTGGTCCAGTCGAGAACGTGCGAGGCGCGCGGCAGGTGCGTGGGTTCTTTTTTGCCGGCCTGGAGTTGCTGGCCGGCCGTGACCAGAATGTCATCGGCGCGGGCGGCCCCGCGGGTGACGATCAGGCCGGTCCTTTCCTTGTGCACGCGCACGGCCCAGTTG
>CAZFGM010000854.1:0-2922 GCA_964518515.1 uncultured Alcaligenaceae bacterium
GCTGGTTCGCATGGTTTCTCCTGAAGTGTTCAAGGGGACACCGTTTAGCGGGGAGCCGAAGGCGACCGTTCGACAAGGCGGTCGCCTTCGGCTCCCCGCTAAACAACCCCTGAAGATGGCTTTCGCGCCGTTACGGTTGCCCATTGCCAGGGATTTTTTCCAGAGGTCCCAGGGCCAGGGTGGTCACCTGGCCGAGGGGATAACGGTCGAGCACCTCGCGCACTTGTTCGCGGGTCACCGCCTCAAAGCTGCACAGCTCGTCATCGACGCTGCGATACTGGCCCAGGTAGGTCCAGGCCATGCCGACGGCCTGCATGCGTCCCATGGGTTTTTCGCTGGCCCGCACGATCCGCGACAGGATCTTGTTCTTGGCCTGGAGAAGCTCTACCTCGGTAATGCCTAGTTTTTGCACCTGGGCCAGGATGTCGTGGATGGCGGTCAGGTTTTGGGCGGTGTTGTCCGGCTCGCAACTGAACGAGGTATAGAAAGCGCCGGTGCCTTCGTAATCGTGGAAGCTCATGTCGGCGGAGTCGGCCAGGCCCGGATCGACCAGGGCCCAGTACAGCCGGCTGCCGGTATCATCGCCGACGATCACGCCCAGGGTATCGGCGGCATGACGCAACGGCGAGTCCGCCGGAGGCCCCGGGCCGACCAGAAGCACGTGCTCCTGATGGACTTTATCGCGCGTGATGACCTGGAAAGCTCCGGCACCTTTGGCTTCGCGGACCCCGAAGCGCGGCGCCGGGCCGGCGTTCCAGTCGCCGCAGTGCTTGTCCACCAGCGGCACGAGTTGGTCGAAGGGGAAATTGCCGGCCGCCACCACGGTGATGTTGTTGGCCACGTAGCGGCTCTCGAAATAGGCCTGCATCTGGTCACGTTCGAGGGCGCGGATGCTGTCCGGCGTGCCCAAGATGCTGTTGCCCAGCGGATGGTCGGCGAAATAAGCCCGCTTGGCATGATCGTAGGCCGACCAGGCCGGGCGGTCCTCGTACATGCCGATTTCCTCGATGATGACGTTTTTCTCCATGTCGAAATCCTGGCCGCGCAGGCTGGGCCGCAATATGTCGGCGAGGATGTCCACGGCCTGGGGCAGGTATTCGGGCAAGATGGCGGCGTAGAAGACGGTATTTTCCTCGCTGGTGAAGGCGTTGTAATCGGCGCCGATCTTGTCGAAGTCGCGGTTGACGTCGAAAGCGGTGCGCCGCGGCGTGCCCTTGAAGACCATGTGCTCGAGGAAATGCGTGACGCCGCTGACGCCGCCCTCTTCGTCGCGCGAGCCGGTCCGGACGAAAAAGCCGAGCGCGACGGAGCGCGACGAGGGCGTCGTCTCACCGAGAATGCGCAGGCCATTGGGGAGTGTTTGGGTATGGAACTGCATTTTTTTCTCCGTCCCCTTCATGATAGCGGTTGAACCGAATCCGTTGTTTTCAAAAGTGGCCGACCTGGCGCGCTTCGCGGATGAAGACCTTTACTTCCGCATATTCGGCAGTCGGCCGATGCGCGGTAAAAGATAGTCGAAAGGCGTGCTCGGTGCCGGGTACCAGGACCAGGCCGCTATCGTAGGTTGCATGCGTATCAATCAAATTTCCCTTTTCGTCCAAGCAATGAACCTCAAAGTAAACGTAGTGCCACTTCACGGAGCTGTCATTCTTGATTTGTCCGAGAATATTGACCGTACTGTTAGTGAAGCTGAATTTGGTTTGGGTAATCTTGACGAGGTCTCGATACGACTGAAAATCTTCACCTCCGCGAAACGTGGGACGAAGAAAAAAAAAGTACATCAGCCCCAAAAAGACGAGATAACCCAGCCAACTTTGCCATCCCAGCAGGAACTGCCACCAAGCCCCGAACATACGGGTTCGGCAGTGCGGGCATCGGCGAGCCAATACCGGAACCGGCAGACCACAAGAGCCGCAGGTTCGCGTCGGCGGAGCCACTGATCGATCCAGCGCCTCGGCAGGCGGAGTCTTGGGTAAACCCTCGGCAACGCCCTCCGAGGCGTTCAACAGTGCCCCACAATGCGAACACAAACCGGCGCCTTCAGGAATCGGCTGGGTGCATTTCGGGCAGTATGGCTCGCCCATCGTCCACCAGCTTGGTGAATGACTGCCGGATCAAGCTTGCGGTTCGATGCCCGAAGCTTTAAGCTGAGCCCGCAGCCGCTCCAGGACTTGAGCTTGTTCCTTGAGCTGCTGCTGGGCTAGTTCTTTATCGCGTTGGGCCTGTTCTATTTCCCGCAGGGCTAGTTCGCGCTGCTGGATCAGCTCCAGGTAGGTGGCGAAGCGCCGGCCATCGGGTCCTACAAGGAAAAGCTCCCCCTCGAACAACTCGAAACGCACTTTCAACCGGGGACTTACCCAACCCAGCATGCGGGGGATTGCGACCAGGCGGTTTTCGTCCCGAATCCAGCCAGAAAGTTCTCCATTGAATGGATCGTAAATATAGTATTCTTCGACCCCATATTTTTCATAAAACAAAAATTTATCAATCATTTCCTTGGGCCGATTGCTCTCGGAAAGGATTTCCCAAATCACCTGGGGAGCGACGCCGTTTTCCTCCCACTGCAGGTACGATTTGCGGTCGCCTTTGGGCCGGCCGAAAGCCACGAGAATATCGGGAGCGAGTTTGATGGTGTTGTCGCCTTCCACCGGATACCAGAAAAGGTCCCCCGCCACGAAAACGTGCGGGTCGCCGGCAAACAAGGCATCGATGCCCCCCTCGATGGTGACAATCCAGCGAAATTGCACGGTATTCTCGGCCATGGGCTTGCCGTCGCTTTCGGGGTAGACCACCGCTTTCGCTCGCTTTTTTTCCAGAACCGGCGTCATGGCTGCTCCATTTCAAAAAAACCTACCGCCATTGTACCATGCGATTTTTCAACCGGATGTCTCCAAATGTAGCCGCAACCTTTAGGTTGCGGGC
>CAZFGM010000855.1:0-2918 GCA_964518515.1 uncultured Alcaligenaceae bacterium
GGTACACGCCCCCCGGCGGCGGCTCGATGCCGGCTTCCTTGGCCCGGTCCGAAAACGTCCCGTCCCCGTTGTTCATCAGCAGCGCGTTGGGCCAGGGCATAAAGGGGTAGCCCATGCCCGAGGGCAAAAAGACATCTTCACGGCCGTCGTTGTTGAAGTCCCCCGTGGCGATGCCCCACGGCCAAAACGTCTCCATGTTGGCCTTGGCCGACACTTCCTCGAACTGGCGCCGGTCGCTCACGCTCCCGGCTCTGACGTGGCCCCGGTTTTGAAATAGGGTGTTGCCGAACACCACGTCCGCGTAGGAAATCCCGAACTTATCGGCGAGGCGTTTTTCCATTTCGGCCCAGGCGGGGTCAAGATCCCCACGCGGGCCGGTAATCGTCGAGAACTTCATTTTCTCGAAGCCCGGGAGCTTGGCAAGAACAGCTTCGGCGTCGCCCCCCGTCACCCACATGTCCGAATGCATGTCAGCGATGAGAACGTCCAGCAAGCCGTCATTGTTGAAATCGAAGGCCTTGGCGCCAATGGCCCCCATGGATGTCTTGCCCAGGACTTTGCGTCTGACGTCGCTGAAAGTGCCGTCGCCATTGTTCCGGTACAGCTGGCTGCTGCCGAACATGTTGGTCACCAGCAGGTCGAGCCAGCCGTCAAGGTCGTAGTCAAAAACCACCACGTCGCCGCCCCAGCCCTTGCCTTTCAAGCCGGTCTTGGCGGTGACGTCGGTGAAGGTCCCGTCCCCGTTATTACGGTAAAAGACATTGTCTTCCTTGTCGGCATCGAGCAGGTCGAAAAGGTTTTTGCCCTTGCCGAAGAAGTAGCGCTTGCCAGGATCAAGTTGGTCCGTCGTCCACTTGGCCGTATTGGTCACGTAGAGATCGGGCCAGCCGTCGTTGTCGTAGTCGAAGAACACCGCCGTTTGCGAATGGGCCGGCACCGTCGGGGCGACCTTGGCCTGGTCGGTGACGTCCTTGAATTTGACGTTCCCGAATTTGTCTTTGCCCTCATTGTGGAAGAGCACGTTGCCGCCGCGCGTGCTGGTGACGAATAGGTCGAGGCGGCCATCCCGGTCGTAGTCGCCAAAAACCGCCCCCACGCAGATGCGATCGCCCAGTCCCACGCCTGCTTTCTCGGTGACGTCGATGAAGGTGCCGTCGCCCTTGTTCTTGTAAAGTGCGTTCCGGCCCAGTTGATTGACAAAGTAGACATCGTCGTGGCCGTCGCCGTCGAAATCCCCAATCACCACGCCGCAGCCGTGGTCGTACAGATTGGTCTTGAAGTTCTCCCCCTGCTCGCTCGGCAAGAAATTCATGCGGAACGTGATGCCGGACTCGACGGCCGCCTCGCGGAAGCCGGGCTGGCGAGGCGGAGCGCCCCCGCCGTTGCCGGTTCCGTTGTCGTTGTCGTAGCTGGAAAAATGCTGCACGGCCAGCACTCCGACCGCAACAACGGCAAGGACGCCGGCCAGGGCCAACGACCATCTCCACCTGGAATTGTTATACATCGACGTTCTCACTTTGTGCGTCTGGATTTGTGCGACGCGCTCGGCCGCAACGTGTGTCGTGGTGTCATGGTTGAACGGCAATTCCCTGCCGGGATAGGTATTAGCTGATCGGCCCGCAACTCGATGTACTTTGGCTTGGGCTTACGGCGAACGCGAACGCGGTAGATCTGGGCGCCATTCGGTCCCAGCGGGCCGCGCAGCTCGACAATTCTGCCCTTCAAGCCTGCTGCGTAGCGAATCTCGACCTGATCGCCGAGTTTAAGGAGATCGGGCGCTGTCTTGGCGGTAGCTGCTTTTGCGGGCCTGGAAGCTTTCTTTTGCGCCATGGTCGTCGTTGCCTCCGCGGCTAGTTAGTTAGGGCGCCCAGGGAGGACGCCGAAGGATCCTCCGCAATTGATTATACATGATACCGTCAAGCGAAGTCGCGAGACCATTGCAAGAATCCCGCCAGGCTTGGAGCGAGGGGAGGTCCAGAGGCGGCCCGACCGGGACAATCCCATGGTGGGCGGCCACATTGCGCCATCGTTTGAGTCGCCCCAAGTCTGTCACGCGACCATGATTGGCTGGGTCAGCGGCCTGCAAGTCGAGGACGAAGCCGAAACGCTCGAAGTCCTGGGTCAAGTTCTGCAGAGTTGGGTTGCCATGGTCGAGCCGCCGGTGAGCGGTGAACTGCTCCTGGACTAGCCTCGGAAGCCTTGGCCGCACTCTCGATACGATGATCTGAGCACATTCCGTGTAGAGGTCGCGACAGAACCCCTGGAAGTGAGCGCTGAGCAGAAGCACGTAGGCGCGCAGGTTCTCATCGACGAGGCGAGGCTTGGGCGGGGCCAAGCCGATCGACGCAGCACATTGCGCCGCGACCTCCGTGAGGTTGAGCATTCGCTCATTCTGCCAGCGCTGCAACGAAGCCGATGGCACGGGAGCCCCCCAGGATTTGGATCCTCAGATTCCTCAGATATGAGCTTTATAAGCTTGCAAACACCAGGCAAGCACACGTCGGAGTGTTCAGAAGGGATAGGCAACGTTGACTGTCAGGGGGTTTCGGTGATACGGTGCAAACGGTTGATGGCGGGATGATCGATGATTTGGACTCGGCCGCGGGGCCAGCGGATTTCGACGCGGTCGATTGTCGGCCAATTCCCCAGGCCGAAGTGAATGGTGTTTGAGGACTGGGACAGGTAACCGCCGGCGGCCTGGACCTGGCGGACTTGAACCTCTTTGCCGTGGTAAATCCGCACCAGGGCGCCCGTGGCCTCGAGGTTGCTCTTGGTCCCTTTGAGGCGAAAGGCCACGTAATTCCGCAAAGGGAATTCGTTCTTGAAGTAATAGGGCCGGTCGTTGAAATTGCTGACCATGAGGTCGAGTCGGCCGTCGCCGTCGAAATCGGCGACGGCGGCGCAGCGCGAGCTGCGCG
>CAZFGM010000856.1:0-2904 GCA_964518515.1 uncultured Alcaligenaceae bacterium
TCGCGGGCCAGCTTGATGCGCTGGGCCTCGCCGCCCGACAGCGTCGGCGAAGGCTGTCCCAGCTTGATGTAGTCCAGGCCCACGTCGTGCAGCGTTTGCAGCATGGCCCGAATCTTGGGAATGTTGGCAAAATGCTCCAGCGCTTCCTGCACATCCATTTCCAAAACGTCGCGGATGGTCTTGTCCTTGAAGCGGATTTGCAAGGTCTCGCGGTTGAAGCGCCGGCCTTCACACACCGGGCAGGTGACCCAGACGTCGGCGAGGAAATCCATCTCCAGGCGGTTGGAGCCGTTGCCCTCGCAAGCCTCGCAGCGGCCGCCGGGCTTGTTGAAGCTGAAGCGGCCGGGTTTGTAGCCGCGGATTTTCGCCTCGTTCATCTGGGCGAAAAGGTCGCGAATCTGGTCGAAAACCTTGATGTACGTCGCCGGATTGGAACGCGGCGTCCGGCCAATCGGCGACTGATCGATGTCGATGACCTTGTCGATGTTCTCGCCGCCGAGGATTGCTTTGTGCTCGCCGACCTGGCGAACCGGAGGCGTCGGCCCCCCGGTTTCATTATCCTCCTCGGGGGTTTTTTCATCAGGCGGTTGACGCCGGCCGAATAGTTTTTCCTTCAGCCCTTCCATCAAGATGTCGTTGATGAGGGACGATTTGCCGGAACCGCTGACGCCCGTGACGCACACGAACTGGCCCAGGGGGATTTCGACGTCGATGTTTTTCAGGTTATTGTGGCGGGCGCCCTGGATGGTGACGGCCTTGCCCGTCGCCGGCCGGCGCTGGTCGGGAACGGGGATTTTTTTCCTTCCGGCCAGATACTGCCCGGTCAAACTGTCCGGCTGGGCCAGCACCTGATCGAACGAGCCGGCGGCGACGACGTGGCCGCCGCGAATGCCCGGCCCGGGACCGAAATCCACCAGATAATCCGCGGCCCGCATGGTTTCCTCGTCGTGCTCGACGACCAGGACGGTATTGCCCATGTCGCGCAGCCGTTGCAAGCTGTAAAGGAGGCGGTCGTTGTCGCGTGGGTGCAGGCCGATGCTCGGTTCATCGAGAATGTACAGGACGCCGACCAGCCCGCTGCCGATCTGTCCGGCCAGGCGGATGCGCTGCGCTTCGCCGCCGGCCAGGGTCGGGGCGCTGCGGTCCAGCGACAGGTAGTGCAGGCCAACGTTGAGGAGAAAGCCGAGCCGGCCGCGGATTTCCTTGAGGACCTCGCCGGCGATGATTTTCTGCGTGGCATCGAGGGACTTTTCCAAGCCGCCTTTCTCGTTTAGCGCGGAGCCGAAGGCGACCGAACTGCCGGGCGCATTGGTCGCCTTCGGCTCCGCGCTAAACGGGGAACCCAGCCAGGCGGCCAGGTCGCTGATGGGCTGAGCGCACAGCTCGACCAGGGTCTTGCCGCCGACGCGGACGGCGCGGGCCTGGGGATTGAGCCGCTGGCCCCGACAGGCTGGACAGCGCTCGACGCGCATGTACTTTTCCAAAGCCAAACGCCAGGGACCGGACGGGGTTTTCTTGAAGCTGCTGACCAGTTGCGGGACGATGCCTTCCCAGGTGCCGCCGTGTTTCCATACGCCGTGGCGCTGCTTCCATCCGAAGGTGATGTGCTTGTCGCCGGAGCCGTACAAGAGCCAGTCGCGATGCTGCTGGGGCAGATCGCCCCAGGGCGATTTCACATCGATGCCCAAGGTCCTGGCGACGCCTTCGTAGGTGTGCCGCCGCCAGCGTCCCATGCCGCGCAATGCGCCGACCAGGGGAATGGCCCCGTCGTAAAAACTCACCGCCGGATCGGGTATGAGCAAATCCGGGCCGAAGGAATAGCGCGTGCCCAGGCCGTCGCAATCCAGGCACATGCCTTGCGGGCTGTTGAAGCTGAACAGCTGCGGACTGGGCGGCTCGTAGCTCTTATCGCAATGCGTGCAGGCGTAGTGGGCCGAGAGGAGGATATCATCCGCCAAGCCCCGAGGCGAGTCTTCGAGCCTCGGGGGTTTGGGGTGGGACATACCCCCAAGGCTCGAAGACTCGCCTTGGGGCTTGAGATCATTTTCCCCCTCCACGGCCACGATGAGATTGCCTTCCCCCAGGAGCAGGGCCTGATCGACCGCCTCGGCCAGGCGCGGCCGTATGCGCGGCTCGTTCTTCAGCCGGTCGATAACGATGGCGATATGATGCTTGATGCGGCGATCGAGCTTCAGGTCGTCGGTCAGGCGCACGAGTTGGCCATCGACGCGGGCGCGGACGAAGCCGCGCTTGAGCATGTCCTGAAAGAGGTCCTTGTATTCGCCCTTCTGGCCGCGAATGACGGGGGCAAGTAGAAGAAAGCGCGTGCCCTCCGGCAGGGCCTGGATGCGGGCGATGATCTGCTCGCGCGACTGGGCGGTGATGGGCCGGCCGCACTGGGGGCAGTGTCCCTGGCCGATGCGGGCGAACAGGACGCGCAGATAATCGTACACCTCGGTGATGGTGCCGACGGTCGAGCGCGGGTTCTTGCCCGCCGCCTTTTGCTGGATGCTGATGGCCGGCGACAGGCCGGCCAGGTAATCCACGTCCGGCTTGTGCAACTGGCCGAGAAACTGCCGCGCGTAGGCGGACAGCGATTCGACGTAGCGCCTTTGCCCCTCGGCGTACAGCGTATCGAACGCCAGGGAGCTCTTGCCCGAGCCGCTCACCCCGGTGAAAACGATGAGGCGATTGCGCGGCAACTCCAGGTTGACGTTCTGCAGATTATGTTCGCGGGCGCCGCGAATGACGATGGTGCTGGCATCCATGGGGCTGGCCGATCCTTGCTATTCCGCTGTGGGGCTGCTTTCAGTATACACATGGCGGAGCCGGCAGGCCGTACGGGAGATATGCGGAAATAGGGCTGTTCGAGTAGAATGAGGCAAGCGTCCTGAACGAAAGGAG
>CAZFGM010000857.1:0-2898 GCA_964518515.1 uncultured Alcaligenaceae bacterium
TCAATTTCACCCTCGAAAGGGGGAACTAAGGTTTTTTTCAGAAAGTGCAGCTTGTACATTGGAGGTACTATTTTAATCCAAGGAGAAATAAAGATGAAGGTTTTCAAGTCCGCGTATCCGCACATTGTGCGGCGTAAAGGGGTTTGTGGAGGTGAACCCCTTATCGATGGGATTCGCGTCACAGTTCGCCATGTCGCCTACCTGTATATCAAAGGGGTTCCTTTGCGGGACATTGCGGAGTCTGTAAATCTTACGGAGGCGCAAGTCATCCATGGATTAAGTTATTTCTTCGATCACCGGCAAGAAACCCTGGATCTTATCAGGAAAGAGGAAAAAGCACACGCGGATTTTCTCCGAACCTTCAAGGGAAGAAAAAAACCGCTTAAGGCAACAAAACCAAGAAAAAGAATTCCCCGGAATACCTTGGTGATTGCGTCCAGGAAAACGAAGGAAGCCCAGGAATGAGCGAGGTACTATTTGTCCGCCTCTATTTGGACCACCATATCCCCAAACAATTGCAGACGGACCTCCGCAAAATGGGTTTTGATGTTCTGACAACGGCTGAGGAGGAAATGGAAACCGCTCCCGATGACGAGCAACTGGCATTCGCGACAAGTTCGGGGAGGGCGGTTTTCACTTTCAATATCCGCGATTACGCCCTTCTGCACCAAAAGGGGCTGGCCCAAAAACAAGACCATGCGGGTATTATTGTTTCCCGACAAATCGAACCGAAAAAATACGGTCTACTTTTGCAACGTATAGTCCGGCTTTTGAACCATTTCACCCAGGATGAATTGCGGAATAACCTGGTCCATCTGGAACAATTTAAGTGACCCTGCAGAAGCATGGTTCGCCGTGGCCAACGGCCTGCCAACGTCGTACAGTGGCAGTACAGCGCAAACCATCTTGCCCCTTTCCCTCGTGCAACACCATGACCCTGGCTCCCCGTTCGCTCGTCTTTTACATGGCGTATCCCGGTCCCGGCAACCTCGATGGCGCCTCGCGCAGCCTCGTCGATACGCGCTACCTGCTGAGCGCCCTGGATCGCGTCCTCGAGGATAAGCGCTTTCAAGTCATCGAGCTGACCTCCCTCAAGCCGAAACAGCAGCAGAAGGAAGTCGCCCGCAAGCTCAAGGGCGGCGGCAAGCGCGTGGCCTTCCATTGTTCCCCGGTGCAGTGGACCAACGAAGAAATCCTCATCGATCCGGCCGACCTGTGCTGTGCCCATGAGGTGCAGCGGCGGCGGGCCGTGGATCGCATCGTGCGGCTTCTGGACGAGGCGGCCGGTTACGGCGCTGAGCAGGTGTTTGTCGCCAGCGGCCGCAATCCCGCTTCCGGCCAGCCGTACGATCAGAACAGCGCCGCCCTGCAACAGCAGGCGCTGCAAGCCCTGGCCAATTCCTTGCGGACGCTCGGAAAGGAAGCTCGCAGCCGAAAAATGCGGCTGGCGGTCAGCGTGTGCGACGGCGGCTCTCCGGACGCGGGGGTTTTTCGCCATGCCTTGATCGGTCCGACCCCTCGGGCCATTGCCCTTCTGGAAGATTTGCGCGGCGAAGGAAACGACAACCTCGGCCTGGACGTGGGCAGCGGCCGGTTAACTTTGAGCGGCGAAGGTCCCGGCGCGATCGCCGCCCTGGCCCCCTACTTGCACTGGTTCCATATCGGCAATTGCGTACCGGAGCTGGGCGACGTCAATCCGCGGTTTGGCTTGCCCCAGGGCCGCGTCACGCCGGAACTTTTGGCCCAATTCATGCGCGTCCTGGCCGAAGTGGATTTTGCCGGCCCGCTGGGGGTCGCGGTCCGTCCGGTCGGCAGCGAAATCGCCGACAATGTCGTGGATGTCGCCCTGAGCATGCTCAACGAAGCGACCAATACCATCGACGTCGCTTACGCCCTTCCTTTGGGCTTCGCCTATCGCAGCCGCGATTTTCTCACCGAGGAAACCTTCGCCGAGCTGACCGAGCTGCGCGTGCAGAAACCCACGTTGGCCAAGGAGGAATTGGCCAAGCGGAAAAAGCGCGACGTGCTGGCGCCCGACGGCCGGCTGGTCATTCTGGCCGCCGATCATCCGGCCCGCAGCGTCACCCGCGCCGGAACGCATCCCACGGCCATGGGCCACCGACTCGATTATCTCGGCCGCATCCTCCGCGTCCTGGCCGCCAGCGCTATCGACGGCCTGATGGCCACCAGCGATCTCATCGACGAAGTCGTCCTGGCCAATTACCTCGTCAAAAAACGCGGCGGCAAGGGCTTCCTCGACGACAGGGTCCTCATCGGCTCGATGAACCGCACCGGCCTGGCAGGCGCCGAGCACGAAATGATGGACCGCGCCTCCAGCTACATGACCGGCAAGCGCATCAAGCAGATGAACCTCGACGGCGGCAAGCTCCTGTGGCGCTGGGTGCCCGGCGGCGAACGCAACGACCGTTATGCCCTGGAAACCCTCGAGCGCGTCGCCAAGGCGGTCGAGGAATTGGCCGATGAAGGGCTGCCGGCTTTCGTGGAACCGCTACCGGTGCAAAAGACCGAAACCGGCTACCGCACCGACTTGACCACCGACAACATCATCAAAGCGGTGGGCATCGCCAGCGGCCTGGGCTATTACACCGGCAATGTCTGGCTGAAGATTCCTTATTGCGAGGATTTCGCGCGGGTGGCCAAGGCCTCCACCTTCCCCATTTTGCTCCTGGGCGGCGAATCGACGGGCAAACCAAGCGGCACGATCGAGGACTTCGTCCGCGGCTTGGGAGCTGGCCCGAACATCCGCGGCGCCCTGGTCGGCCGCAACGTCCTGTTTTGCGGCGAAGACGACCCGGCCGCCATCGCGGAAGCCGTCAACCTTGTCGTGCACCAGCGAGTCAGCGCCATCGAGGCCATCAGCCAGGCCCGCAAGATTCG
>CAZFGM010000858.1:0-2890 GCA_964518515.1 uncultured Alcaligenaceae bacterium
TCAAGGGACACACTGGTGGGGATCGAGGCCTTCTTGGCATCATGCGCCGTGTCAACAGCGTGGCGATCAGCCGCGACGGTCAACGCATTGTCTCAGGGGGCGACGACGGAACGGTGAGGACGTGGGAGGCCCCGCTTGCCAACTCCGTGCCGCGAATGCAAAAGTAGCCACCGCAACGCCAAGACCTGGCGCGAGCGTTACGACCGCCTGCAAAAAGTCGGCGGCCTGCCGCTGCCTTGAGGCAACGGCTGCTCACGCGATGCCCAGCGTGCTATTTGAGCGAGGCAACGAAGCCGGCTTGTTCGAAGTGGTGATCGCCGGTCAAAGCCTCGGTTATGTCGAGTTCTTTCATGACGACGAAGGAGGTGCAGTCTGTCAGCGACCAGTGCTTGTCCGAGCGGGCACGATACAAGGCGACCGCTTTCTGCATCAGCGGCGGCGCGCAGGGGACAATCTTGATATCCGGGTCGGATGCAGATCGTCCCACAGGGCGACAAACTCCTTGCGTCCCGTCTCCGTGCCAGCCAGCGCGTCGCCGACCTCCATGAGCACCCAATCGGTCGTCACGACTTTACCGGTGAAAGCATCGAGGTAGGCTACGGCGCGAGCGTGGCACGCATCCTTGGGATGAACGAGCGCCAGCCACAGAAAAGTATCGGCGAAAACCGTGGTCATCGTTTCGGCGTGCCGTGAATGTAATGATCGTGCTGCTCGGCGAGATCTTCGGGAAGACCTGGCACCGTTCCAGCATGTTTCAACAAGCGTTTGCCGAGTGCGGACGGCGCTGTTTCTTGCTTCAGGGCCACGGGGTCCACGACGCGAACCGTCACCTGGGTGCCATCGGCAATCGAGCAGGGTTGGTCAAATACGACGTGGCCGTTCGTTACGACACCGGTCAGTTCCATAGCACGGTCTCCTTTGCCACAGCGTTAAGGGTATTGTACCATTTTTGGGGAACGAGGATCATGGGATATGAGATCAGCAAGCCCGCGCGAGAGACGCCGGAGCGCATCCGCTTGAATCGAGGTCCTCACCGGCCAGGAACTGGACGCCGAGGGCCATTAATGACCTGGACGCGAAGACCTGGCGCGAGCGTTACGACCGCCTGCAAAAACTCGGCGGCCCGCCGGCGCCCTGAACAGCGTCATGGCCGCAATTGGAACCCCAGGCCCACGTGCTCGAAATGGGCATCGCCGCTGAAAATCTCGGCAATGCCAAGGTCTTGCATGACCACCATGGAGGTGAAATCCACGAAGGAAATGTCCGGCTTGTCGTGATATTTCTGCCGCATCCCCCAGGCGCGGTGGAATTGTGAAGGGGAAACATGAACCAACTGGACAGTACCTGCGTCGGCCGCATTCAAAATGCCCGTGATGTATTCTTGCGCCTCGACGGCGGGGGCTGCGCTGTAGAGGTAATTGATGACTTCTCCCAGCACCCAATCGGAGGTTAGCCGCCGTCGCCGGGTCTTGAGGAGTTTTTGGTTTTGGTCTTTCGCCGCCTGATGGTACTGGTCGCTTTGGTCTGCAAGGGCAACCCAGGCCCAAGTATCCACGAAAATCATGAGTGGGGATCCCCGTAGATGTACTTGTCGTGGTTCTGAGCTCCGTCGGTTCGACCCGTCTTGCAGATGCCGATGACTTTGGCCAGCGGATCCTCGACTTCATCGACCGGCGTAATGGTCACGCGGACCTTGCTGCCCTCAGGAATCTTGAGACGTTTCTTGGGTTTCAGAACGCCGTTTTTGTAGGTGGCTTCAACGGTAATTGCCATGACCTTGCCCTCGAAAGTAAATGCGCGAGTAACATGATTATAGCCTGGCCGGAGGATTCGGGCTACCGTCCGAACCTGTTGCACCGCCGCGAACGCCTGACGTGAGCGTTACGACCGCCTGCAAAAACTCGGCGGCCCGCCGTAACAGTTCATGGTACAATAGGACCGGTGAAAACTAACCCGCGGTTGCATTACAAACATTGAGGACTTGTCATGGCCAGCGTAACCATTGAAGAAGCTCAAGCGAAGTTGCCGCAATTGATCGACCAGCTAAACCCCGGCGAGGAGGTCGTCATCACGCGCGACGGGCAACCCCTGGCGCAGGTCAAGAAAACGGCACGGACATCCTGGCCGTGCCGGGCGGGCAGTTATCGCAAAGCGGAATTCTGGATGGCCCCGGACTTCGACGCCCCGCTCGATGATTTCAAGGAATACATGGCATGAACTTGCTGCTCGACACGCATGCCTTTCTCTGGTTCTGCCAGGACGATCCCGCGCTGAGCGCGACGGCGAAAAAGAATATCGAAAATCCCGCCCAGCGAAAACTAGTCAGCGTCGCAAGTTGCTGGGAAATCGCGATCAAGGCTGGCCTGGGCAAATTGAAGCTGGGTGAACCGAGCGCGACGTATATCCCCGCCGCGCTCGCCCGAACCGGGTTCGAACTACTCCCCATTAGCGTTGCGCATGCTACGGGTGTGGAAGGACTTCCGCTGCATCATCGCGACCCCTTTGACCGCCTTCTCGTGGCCCAGGCCATTGCCGAGGGACTTCCCATCGTCAGCGGCGATCCCATGCTGGAGGCGTACGGCATCACTCGCCTCTGGTAGCTTCCAACTCCGTGACGTATGTCCGAATTCACCCAGCTCCTGAACGCCATCGAGGCCGGCAATCCGCAGGCCGCCGCTCAGCTATTGCCGCTGGTCTATGACGAACTGCGGCAACTCGCAGCCCAGAAGCTGGCCAAGGAAAAGCCCGGCCAGACGCTCGACGCGACGGCCCTCGTTCATGAAGCGTATCTGCGCCTGGTGGTAACCGGCGACCCGCTACGCTATGCGGATCGAATCCATTTTTACGCCGCGGCGGCCGAGGCTATGCGTCGCATCCTCATCGACAACGC
>CAZFGM010000859.1:0-2882 GCA_964518515.1 uncultured Alcaligenaceae bacterium
ATGTGCGGCGCCGCCGTCACGATCACGCCACCTTTCCAGGGCGAGATGCCGTTGGCGGAGAGGAGATGGTCGGCAAAGACGGTGCTGGTCTCGAAGAAGCCGTCGCCGTCCTTGTCTTCGAGGACGCGAATCCGGCCTTCGGGGAGCTTGCCCTTGGCCGGCCCGTTGGGATAATCGCGCATCTCGACGACCCAGAGCTTGCCGTTTTCATCGAAGGCCATGGCCACGGGACTTTCGATCTGCGGCTCGCACGCCACCAGCTCGATGCGCAGGCCCGGCGCCAGCCGGAAATGCTTGACCGCCTCCCGCGGTGTCAGCGGGCTTTGGAGCTTTTTCGCCGGCTGGGCCGCGGCGGAAGCCGGAAGGACCGCAACACCCCACGAGCCGCAGAAGATTCCAAACAGGGCAACGAAAAGTCGGTTCATGAGGACCTCACGAAGAGGGTGACCGCGACTGCAAGGAATCGTCAGACGGTTCAGGCCATTCGTTGTGGTCCCAACGAAAAGACTCATTCGGGTGCTGCTGCCGCCACCATTTCACATAGTGACCATTGCAGCAAAAGTGTTTCTCACCGTCCTCGGTGAGAATTGCGATTCCATGCTCGGTGAATCGTCCACAACCGCTGCAAGTGCCCGGAACATTCCAGATCGGTTTGAGGTCTCCATGCCAAGGAATGCGTGGATAAAGCCAACCACCAGGCTCATGAAGACCGACGGTACAAATGGGGCCATTTGGTGTAGATTCCTTTGACTCACAGTTGACGCAGTAGGTCCAAAGCGCGTTGGGGATTTCAACGCCGCGAATTATACAAAAAGCGTTGTCCAGCCGCGCTGCAGAGGTGTAATCGTCCCGGTACCAGACCCCCTCATTGGCGCGGTTGAAGCCACAAACGCCACAGTTATCGAGGCCACCATTTGGCATCGGTTTTCCTTTGTTGTTACCCAGCGGCGGCCGGTGAAAGTCAGCACCGGAAGCAGCGCATGCCGCCGCCCGCCTCCGATACAATTGAAACTGGTGTTCACAGTACGCACAGCTTACAGCGGAATCAAGATCGAGGATACGGGTGGCATATTTCCCCCTACCTCAAATCACCCCCAGCTCCTTGCCCACCTGCGTAAACGCCGCCACACCCCGGTCGAGTTGCTCGATGGTGTGCGCCGCCGAGAGCTGGATGCGAATGCGGGCCTGGCCCTGTGGCACCACGGGGAAGCTGAAGCCGATGACGTAGATGCCGTGGCCGAGCAGCTTGTCGGCCATCTGGCCGGCAAGGGCGGCGTCGCCAAGCATGACGGGCAGGATGGGGTGGTTGCCGGGCTTGATCTTGAAGCCGGCGCCTTCCAGGCCGGCGCGCAAGCGCTTGGCGTTGGCGTGCAAGCGATCGCGCAACTCACTCGAGCCTGCCACCAGGTCGAGGGCCTTGCGGGCGGCCATGACGATGGGCGGCGGCAAGGCGTTGGAGAAGAGATAGGGCCGCGATTTTTGCCGCAGGAAATCGACGACTTCGCGGCGGGCGCAGGTGAAGCCGCCGGCGGCGCCGCCCAGCGTCTTGCCCAGTGTGCTTGTGCTGATGTCCACCTTGTCCAGGACGCCGAAATGTTCGGCCGTGCCGCGCCCGCCCGGGCCGAGGATGCCGGTCGCGTGGCTGTCATCGACCATGACCAGGGCGTCGTAGCGCTCGGCCAGATCGGCGATGTCCTTGAGCGGGGCGAGCAAGCCGTCCATGGAGAAGACGCCGTCGGTGGCGATGAGCCTGAGCCGGCTGCCGCCCGCTTCCTTCAATCCGTGTTCCAGATCGTTCATGTCGCAGTTCTTGTAGCGGTAGCGCTTGGCCTTGCACAGGCGAATGCCGTCGATGATGCTGGCGTGGTTCAATTCATCGCTAAGGATGGTGTCTTCCTCGCCGAGGATGGTCTCGAACAGGCCGCCGTTGGCGTCCCAGCACGAGCTGTAGAGGATGGCGTCGTCCTTGTGGAAGAACCGGGCGATTTCCTCTTCGAGCTGCCTGTGCAGGTCCTGGGTGCCGCAGATGAAGCGGACGGAGGCCATGCCATAGCCGTAGCGGCGCAGGCCGTCGTGAGCGGCCTCAACGATGGCGGGATGGTTGGCCAAGCCGAGATAATTGTTGGCGCAGAAGTTGATGACCTCGCGATCCAGAACGCGAATGGCCGAGCCCTGCGGCCCCTGCAGTTGCCGCTCGCGCTTGTACAGGCCGCGGTTTTTGAGGTCTTCCAGCTGGGAATGCAGCAGGTCGCACAGACGTTGATCGCTCATTGCCTTTCCCCGTTATTGAAAGGAGAGGAATATGGATGATTGTCGTCAGGAAGGTTCTTTCGTGCAAGGGCACAGCAGGGAAGAACCGCGGGTTTCCGCCTCCAGCAATCGGGAGGGTTGCGAAACACCCGCAACCGGAGTAGATTCACAAACAGATTTCATGGTAGGACCGCCGAAGGATTAATGGCCTTAGGGCGGCGGCGGAAACAATTGCCCGTTCGTTGATCTTTCACTGAAAAGCCGTCCCATGGACTTGCCTCAACTTGTCGGCCTGAAATGCTCGTCGTGCAATAAGACGATCTCCTCGATAACCGAAGGCGACTTTTGCTCTTGTTGCTATAACCCCATCCATCACGCGTGCAGGCCACCAATTGGTGCGGCGGTCTTGGAAGGACGATGCGCTGCGTGTGGAGCCGATCCCCAGAGCGCGATCGCTTCTGAGGTGAAGACCGAAGTTCAGAAAAAGATGGCCAGCGGCCATATCCAGGTTTGTTGTCCAAATTGTGGTTCCACGCGCGGGTTCAAGCCGTACAGCGGGGACAGTCCGCAGACGAATAGTTTGGCTGTCTTTGGTCTGTTTCCATACTTTCTGATTAAGGCCATGGGAAGCA
>CAZFGM010000860.1:0-2874 GCA_964518515.1 uncultured Alcaligenaceae bacterium
GAACCTTCAGCTCGCACAGGGTTTCTGCGTCATACAGGCGAACCTGCCCGTCCGTGCCGGAGGTCGCGAGCATCTTGCCGCCGGGGCTGACGGCCGCCGAGGTCAGCGGCAAACCGTGTCCGGAATGCCAGGGGCGATGCTGGCCCAGGACCGCCACGACCGGGAGACCTTTCGGCAGGTGGCTTTTTTCGTGCGGCGGAATGGATTTCGGGTCGAGTTGGTCCAGGGTCCAGGGCGGCGGTTCGAGTTTCTGGGGCGGGTTGTCATTCTTTTTGCCACTCCACCACACCAGAAGAAAGATACTGGCCAGCACCAGCACGCCAATGCCTGCCCCTATGCGCCAACGGGGAGGGAATTTCCAGGTGGGCGCGGGCGAGGGGGAAGAGGGGCCTGCCATTGGAATGACCGCCGGAAGGGCATTGGGAAGGGTTTGGGCCTGGGCGGGTGCCAAAGAGGCCGTGGTCGCCCCCGATGGAAGGAAGGGCGCCAGCGCCGCCGCCACTTCCCCAGGCGTCTGGTAGCGGTCCTCGCGCCGCTTGGCCAGCATCTTGTGCACCACCTGGGTCAAACCCGCAGGCAAGCTGGAGCGCAGCTCCTGGACAGGTGGCGGTGCTGCCTTCAGGTGCTTCTCCAGCTTGTCGGTGAACGCCCCGCCCGGGAACGGCGGCTGGCCCGTGAGGAGTTGATACAACGTGCAGCCCAGGCTGTAGATGTCCGCGCGGATATCGACTCGGCTGGAATCGACGACCTGTTCCGGGGCGATGTAATCGGGCGTGCCCATGACGGTGCCCATTTGTGTCTTGAAGCGTGCTCCCGCGTCGCTGTCGTATTGCAAGCGGGCCAGGCCCATGTCGAGGATCTTGACGACAGGAGTCAGGGGACAAGAGTCAGGAGTCAGGGAAGCCGTCTTGTTGACTCCTGGCTCCTGGCTCCTGACTCCTGATACCTGACTCCTGACTCCTGTCAGCAAAAGGTTGGCCGGCTTGATGTCGCGATGGACCAGACCGCGCTCGTGGGCATGCTGCAAACCGACTGCGACCTGGCGGATGAATTCGCAGGCCTGGCCCACGGCTAGCGGCCCATGCTCGCGCAGCAGCCGGGCCAGGTCGGTCCCTTCCACGTACTCCATCGCGTAGTAGAGCGTGTCTCCGTCTTGGGCCGCGTCGAAAACGGTGACGATGTTGGGATGCGATAGTCGCGCGGCGGCCTCGATCTCGCGCTGAAATCGGCTCATAGCCTCCTGGTGTACCAGGTGTTCCTTGCGAATCCTCTTGACGGCCACAATCCGCTTCATAAGCCGATGGCGCGCCTTGAAGACCTCGCCCATGCCTCCCTGGCCGAGAGGAGTCAACAACACATACGGCCCCAGCAGCAACTCGTGACCGCGGCCTTGCAGCAACAGGCCGGCCTGATACAGGGTTAGCCAGTTCCAGCGCTCGAGTTGGTTCACCAGCGCCGGCGGGTCGGCAAACCGCGCCTGCAAGTCGCGCGTCACTTTGTCGAGCTGGACCGGATTGAGCACCTGGCCGTCCCGTAAAACCTGAACCACGGCGGCGACGGAATTCGCGCGGCCCGCCGCGCCGGCGGAACTTGCGGCAGGCGCGCCGGCCGGCAGCGTCTCGCCTTCCGCGCCCTGAGCCGCCCGCAGCCGACCGGGTAAATCCTGGCGAAACTGCGGAAATCGGCGAACGTACTCCGCGACCGTGACCGGTTCCTGGCGGTGCTGCCGGCCGAGGAATTCGGCCGCGATCAGATCAAGGATCAAGCCGCGATCCTGGAGCTCCTGGTAGTTGCGCAGGTAATTTTCGACGCACCCTGGTTGGCCAGCCTTGAGGCGGTATTCCAGATCGACGTGCACCAGGGCAAAAAGAGCCGGCGCGCGCTCGGGCCCCGCCGGCAAGAAATCCTCCAACCGCGGCGGCTGGCCGCCCTGCCAGGCCTGCTCAAAACGCTCGATCCACGGCTTGAGCCGGTTCCACTGCTCGGTAGTCAAAGAATACGACATCGCTGGTCCCAGAGAAAAGGCCTAGACCCGGCGGGCGTGCCCGCCCCGAGCGCGGGGTCACTCATCCGCGCACATCCGCTGGAGGCGTTTCTTCACGCGTTTCAACACCTGATATACGGTGAACTCGCTGCGGCCAACCTGGGCGCTGATTTCCGCCACCGCATAACCCTGTTGCTTGAGTTCGATCATGCGGCGTTCCTGCTCGTCCAGGCCGCGCAACGTATGTTCCAGAAGCTCGGCCAGAATGACGGGTTCCTCCGGGCCGGGGCTTTCCGCGGCCAGAGGAAGGGGGCCGCTGGACTGGTCCGAAGGAGGGGGAAGGGGTTGTTCCCGGCCGAGGTCGCGTTTGCCGGCGCGGAAGCGCGTCCGCCATTTGCCGCATTTGCGCAGGGTGATCTCGACGAGCAAGGCCCACAGGTTGCCGTCGGTGGTCAGGTCAAACTCCCCCTCCGCCTGGCGCAGGAAGAAACTTTTGAAGGCCGACTGGCCCACGTCTTCGGGATCGACTTTTTGCCTCAGGCGTTGGCCGAGGTGCTGCCGGGCCAGGGCGATCAGGCGAAAACCTGCGTTGCGGCATCTTCCTGTCCCGCCCGCAGCCGGGCCAGTAAATTGGCAAACGAAGAATCTTGGGGCATGGCCGTTCCCTCCCCGCCTATGCCAGGATCATAAAGGCGACTCCGGCAGGGATCAATAGGCTCTGCCGGTTTGGGTGTGCCGCCTACCTGTTTATTTTCCACAGGTTCTGGCCTGACACCGCTTGCCTTTACACGCTCTCTGGCGATCACAACTCATTTTTCTTCTCTTGGATAAGGTTGAGTTCGGCCGCATGCCGACGCACCAGCGCGGCAGCCAGGGCCGCGACCACAACC
>CAZFGM010000861.1:0-2858 GCA_964518515.1 uncultured Alcaligenaceae bacterium
GGCCAGGGTGGGGGGCAAGACATAAGGCGTCGGCGGATGGCACGCCTTTTTTTTTGGCGGCCAGGATGGAAACGTGGGGCAGACATTCCTGTGCCTGCCAGGCAAGAATGCCTGCCCCACAATGAATCAGTAATTAAGACGTCCTCACGGCTCATCCGCCACGACATCGCGGGCGCGGACCCAGCCGATTTCGCCGGTCGCGAGTCGGATTTGCCGCCAGCCGCCGCGCTGGTGCAGGCCGCGGGCTTCCAGGCCGGCGGGGAGGACTGACAGGGCCGGATGGCGCGGATAGCGCGTGCCGTTGCCGGTGTGGAAGGGCGCTGCCTCGGCCGCCACAACGACCAGGGGCTCGCGGTCTTGCCAGGCGTCGTGTTCGGCCAGCAGCCAGGCGCCCAGTCCCGCCAGCAGGGTGAAGGCGCCCGCCACGGCAGCACAAACCAGCCAGCGCCGCTGCCGGGTCATGCGCCAGCGCGTGACCAGGAGGCAGGTTAAAGTGAAGAAGACGGCGGCGACGGTCAGGGCCAGATCGAGGGAGGGCCAGGGCAGCCACGCCGGCCAGGCCGAGCCGGGCAGTCTGCCCACATCGCTGGCATAGGAAACCCGCGATCGCGCGAAAGCCAGGTGGTCGCGCAAAGTGGAGTCGTTCGGGGCCAGGCGCAGACCGCGCTGATAGGCCATGAGGGCAGGGCCCAGGCGGCCGGCCAGCAGTTCGGCGTTGCCCTGGTTGGCAAAAAGAGCGGGATTGCGCACGCCGCGGCTGCGAAGCAGCGTGAACAGGTCGGCGGCGCGGCGAAACAATTCTCGGGCCTGTTCCTCGCGGTCGGCGGCCTGGCCGCGGGCGAAGGCCTCGACGGCCGCCCCGAGGATTTCTTCTTCGGAAACCGGCGCTGCCGGGACCACCGCGGCCCATCCCGGGGCAGCCAACAGGAATAGAAGGAATGTAGTAGGCACACTCCGTGTGCCGTGGACGGCACACGGAGTGTGCCTACTCCCAAGGAACTGTATAGCGCCGTAGTACAGCGCGCACCATTTTTGTACAGTTCCTTCGGGATGTCTCGCAGCGGAGCCGCGTGGGGGGTTACTTAAAGACATGGTTCCGCCTCCAGCGCGTGAATCAGGTCCTTGGCCCTATCCAACAGGTTTTTCACCTCGGCACGCGGCTCGGCCGCAAAGCGCTGGGCATCGCATTCCTGCAAAAACGCGAGCCAATCGTCCCGCAGCTTTCGGGAAACGCCCAGGCGGAACAAATGTTTGTCCACCTCGGCCGGCGTCGGCTCGGCGCCCGGCAAGTCCAGGCGCTGCCGCAGATAATCGCTCACCACCGCCGCCAGATGGTGCGGCGACAGAGCGGGCGCGTGCAACGCCTCGTAGGCCAGGCGGGCGGCCCGACTTTGCCGCCGCCGGACCTGTTGCACCAGGTCGGGATTCCGCCGGCGCCAGATCCAGTATCCCAGCACACATCCCAGCGGCGGTCCCAGCAGGATCAAGCCCACAAACCAGGACTCGGACCAGAGAGACGGCCCCCAGCGCTCCAGAAGGGCCGGCCCGGTGGTCAGCTCATACACGCTGGCCGGGGCGCGCAGTGCCCTGGCCACCTCGGGCGGGGTGTCCACCTGCCGCGGCGGTTTCACCGTCAAGGGGATTTCCTCGCTCTTGGCGAACTGGTTCTCCTGCCGAGTTTGGGAATAATATTCCAGTTCCAAGCGGGGAATCGCCTGGACTTCTTCCGTTTTCGGTTTCAGCCGATACTGCAAGACCCAGGTATTAGCAGCGACTTTTTTTTCCGACAGGAATTCGTGATGAAAGTCGTCCTTAAAATCCGGCGGGAAAAGGTTGAGCTTCGCGCCCACCGGCGGCTGGGTAACCGGCCCCTCGGCGATGATGCGCACGCTAAGCTCGAGCGGCTCATCCACGGCCACTTCTTTGTGGCTGGCGGCGACCTCCAGGCGAAAGCTTTCTCCCCGCGGCAGGTCCGCGGCCGGGTCGCTCTTTTCCTGAGCGCCGAGGAACGGGGACAGAAACACAAGGGCTGCCAGGGAAATGGTTTTCATGGAATAATAGGGCCGGGGTGTCTCGGCGCGGCATTTTTTGAGGCGAGCCGAGCTCCGTAAGGAGCCGGGTGACGCCGCGGCCCCAATCCGGCCGCTTACGCGGCTCGGCTCGCCGAATCCTGACCGCGAAGTTTAGTATACCGCCTCACCGCCCGAAGCGGAATCAAGACGAACGGTGGAAGATGGAACGGGCCTCATTCGGAAGGTTCTTGCTCCTCGAACCGGAGATTTCTCAGCTTTCTGTCTTGTCGAATAACCAACATTATTACCACGGCCATGAACAACAGGCCGCCCAGAATCGACAAGCCCTGGGCGATCACGTTCCAGGTTAGGGCGGTTGTGAGATTCTCAAGAGTTTGTCGGCGCATCGCCGTTTGGGAAGTGTTGAGAAGGTAAAGATAAACCAAGGATACGACCAAGGCCGATACCGAAACGATCCACCAGAAAACCGCCAAAAAAGAAAGGGGATTCTTGCGCCAGGCTTTCGGGTCATCGGGAGGCGTTTGCGGATCGCTGGCCTTCCAGATTTCCTGGACGACCAGCAAAGGTATCACCAGGTTGGCCACCGGAAGAAAAATCGAACCGACGGCCCAACCGGGGGAATAGCTGAGCTTGGCCACCCGGAACCAACGGAGATTCGCATGAGCTTGAAAAATCCAAATACAATAAAGAATGAGCAATGGAAGCGAAACGGCCAGGGAAGCATATCTCAGGATGTCCTCCAGGGTAACGTCGTCGACGTTGGGAGTTACTCCCTCAAGTTATCCCACAACATTCTACCCCCATAGGGTAGGGGAGAAGTTACAA
>CAZFGM010000862.1:0-2853 GCA_964518515.1 uncultured Alcaligenaceae bacterium
TCGACGGCTTGCACCAGATCGGAGAGCTTCATTTGCTCGGCCCGGTCGTCGATGAGGAGGCGCCAGACCCGGCTCAGGAAGCGATAGACGCCCTCGACGCCGCGCATGCTCCACGGCTTGGTCGCTTCGAGCGGGCCCATGAACATTTCATACAGGCGCATGCTGTCGGCGCCGTATTCGTTCACGACCTTGTCCGGGTTGATGACGTTGCCGCGGCTTTTGGACATCTTGTAGGCGCGGGCATCGACCGTGATCGCCGGGTTTTCCTTGAGGACAAAGGCATCCCCCTTTTTTTCCACCTGGTCCTCGTCCAGCTTGAGGCGCTGGAATTGCTCGCCAGTCTTTTTGTCACGCGCATCCTGGGGATCGACCTGGGAAGCAGACACCCAATCAGGGGGCTGACGCCCCCCGCTCGCCTTTCGGTAAGCGGTGAAGTCCATCTCGCCCAAAATCATCCCCTGGTTAACCAGCTTCTGAAACGGCTCCGGCGTGCTGACATAACCGCGGTCGTACAGCACCTTGTGCCAGAAGCGGGCGTAGAGCAGGTGCAAGACGGCGTGTTCGGCGCCGCCGACGTACAGATCGACCGGCATCCAATACTTTTCCTTGGCCGGAGCGCAGAAGCACTGGTCGTTTTTCGGATCGAGGAAGCGCAGGTAGTACCAGCACGAGCCGGCCCACTGCGGCATGGTGTTGGTCTCGCGCAGGTAGTGCTTGCCGTTTCGCGTACACTTCACCCAGCTCGTCACCTTGCCCAGCGGCGGCTCCGGTTTGCCCGACGGCTTGTAGTCTTCCAGCTCCGGCAGGCATAAGGGCAAGTCCTCGACGGTCAGGGCTTCAACCTGGCCTGTAGGTTTGCCGGCGGCATCCACCTCGTGCAGGATCGGAAACGGCTCGCCCCAGTAGCGTTGCCGGCTAAACAGCCAGTCGCGCAGCTTGTAGTTGATCTTCTTCTGGCCCAGGCCGCGCTCGGCCAGCCAGGCGGTGATTTGCTTCTTGAAATCGGCGGTCGAGAGGCCGTTGAACTTGCCGGAGTTGATGGCCGTCCCTTCGCCGACAAAAGGATAGACCAGCACATCGTTTTCCTCGCAGGCCAGGGCCGCTTCTTCCTTGGTGGGCTCGTATCCGGCCAACGGTTGCACCACGAAGCGGATCGGCAGGCGAAACTCCTTGGCGAATTCCCAGTCGCGCAGGTCGTGGGCCGGCACTGCCATGATCGCCCCGGTGCCATAGCTGGCCAGCACGTAGTCGGCGATCCAGATAGGAATCTTTTCATTGTTTACCGGGTTGATTGCAAAGGCGCCGGTGAAGACGCCGGTTTTCTTCTTGGCCAGCTCGGTGCGTTCCAGGTCGCTCTTTCGCGCCGCCTCCTTCTGATAAGTCTGGACCGCGGCCTTTTGCTCCGGGGTGGTGATGGCATCGACAAGTGGATGCTCCGGGGCCAGCACCATGTAGGTCGCGCCGAACAGCGTGTCGGGCCGCGTCGTGAAAACTCGAATGCGTCCGTTGTCCGTTGTCCGTTTTCCGTCGTCATTGGCGGCGCGGTTGATTTGCAACGGACCACGGACGACGGACGACGGACTAATTAGGAAATCCGCTTCCGCCCCTTCGCTGCGTCCGATCCAGTTGCGCTGCATCTCCTTGATCGACTCGGGCCAATCGACCAGTTTCAGATCCTCCAGCAACCGCTCGGCGTAGGCGGTGATGCGCAGCATCCACTGGCGGAGCGGCATGCGGACAACGGGGTGCCCGCCGCGCTCGGACTTGCCATCGATGACTTCTTCATTCGCCAGCACTGTGCCCAAGGCGGGGCACCAGTTTACCGGCACCTCGGCCTGGTATGCCAAGCGGCGCACATCCTGGTAGACCCGGTCCATCTGGTCGGCAAGTTTTTCCTGGTAAAGTCGGTCCATCAAGCTGCCTTCTGGAAAAACTCGTGGAATCGGCAGTTCACTGATCGGCCGGCCGCGCTTCTGCTCGGGGTCGTACCAGGTATCGAACAGGACCAGGAAAATCCACTGCGTCCACTTGAAATACTTCGGGTCGGTGGTATCGATCTCGCGGTCCCAGTCGTAGCTGAAGCCGAGCATCTTGATTTGGCGGCGAAAGGTGTCGATGTTTTGCTGCGTGGTCTGCCGCGGATGGGTGCCGGTCTCGATGGCGTATTGCTCGGCGGGCAAGCCGAAGGCGTCCCAGCCCATGGGGTGCAGGACGTTGCAGCCGCGCATCCGCTGGTAACGGGCCAGAATGTCCGTAGCCGTGTACCCTTCGGGATGGCCAACGTGCAAGCCGGCTCCGGACGGGTAGGGGAACATGTCGAGGATGTAGAACTTCGGCTTGTCGGATACGTCGGGGGTGCGAAAAGTCTTGTGCTCGTCCCAGTATTGTTGCCAGCGCGGCTCGATCACCTTGGGATTGTAGGTCGGCATCGCGGACGGCTCCTTGACAAAGGCAAAACGGGGAGCGACAAACGCCCCCCGGCTGGAGATGTTTACCTTAGCTGGGGATCAAGAGGCCGTCAACAGCGGCTGGGTTCCGCGGGGAAAGGGCATTTGCCACCTTCGTTTCGGCAAAAAACTGCCTTAAACCTCGACATACTCACAAAGACTTGACGGTTTGGGAATTTCTTGCTTGGTTTCCCTCATATCGTCCAGGTATTGAATCGCTGCGCTAATAGTAAGTAACCCCCCCCACGCGGCTGCGCCGCGAGACATCCCCAAGGAACGGGAGCGAGGGCTGGCAGATTGGGCACAATTCTGCTTTCCTATCCAGCAAGGGCCGCGGGTCGAGGTGGCCGACCGTACTCTGGTGCCATCGTGCCCGTTTTGTAGCTTGGTCCCGGGAGTCGCGACG
>CAZFGM010000863.1:0-2847 GCA_964518515.1 uncultured Alcaligenaceae bacterium
ACTCTTACCCTTCCCCTTACTCACATCTTACTACCCTCTCTCTTACCTCTATTTAGGGGTATTACCCTCTTTTCGCCAGGAAGCCCCCGGACCGCGCCCCAGGCACGTGACTTTTCCGGCCTTCTGCAGATCGCGCAAGACCCGCCGTACCATGTCTGGGCTGACCCCGGGACAAGTTCGCTCCAGATCGACCAGGGTAAAGCTGCCGTCATGGGAATAAATGGCGGCCTCGACCAGGGCGCGTTTGGCGCCGCGAGTGGACCTCATCTGCCCAGCCCGTTCTTCGAAACGCCGATAGGCCCGGTGTACAATGGCCAAGAAATAGTTCACCCAGGGAGCCAAGTCGTGTTTCCCAACATGCCAACCCTCCGAGCTTCGCCGCAACGCTTCGTAATATTCCTCGCGGGCCTCCTCCACCAGTTTTTCCAAGCTGATGTAGCGGCCAACTTCAAAACCGTGGTGATAAAGCACAAGAAGAGTCAGGAGCCGGGAGACCCGACCATTCCCGTCGCGGAAGGGGTGGATGCAAAGAAAATCAAAAACCAAGGCGGCAACGGCCACAAGAGGAGGAACGTGTTCCTGATCGAGGGCATGGTGGTAGGCAAGGCACAACTCGTTCACGCCAGAAGGCGTTTGTTGCCAGGCCAGCGGACGAAAGCGAATGCGCGGTGGGGCGCCGGCGCGCAACTCAATGATGTCGTTGTTGCTTGTTTTCCATTGCCCAGCATCCCCGGCCGCTTCGAGGGCCGTCCGGTGCAGTCTTTGCAGGAGCTCGGGCGAGATCACCAGCTGAGCCGCCTTGGTGTGCATGAGATTAAGTGCTTGCCGATACCCGTGGATATCTTGCTCAGAACGATCGCGGGGCCGGGCGGTTCCCAATACTAACGGCCGAAGCCGCCTGGGTTCCACGGTCACGCCTTCAATCCGGTTGGACGATTCCACGCTCTGCACCAAGGCGGTCTCGCGCAAAGCCTTGAGAATCTGCGGCGCTTGCTTGGCGTAGAGATCTTGTCGCCCCTTGGCTTCGGCAATAGCGCTGATCAACCAGATCGTACTGGCAGGTGCCGAATAATCGCCCAAGCGCCCGCCGCGAAAGGACATCATTCAGGTCGCTCCTCACCCCTTGATCACGCTATATGTATTTGTCGGCGCACCTAGACCAGGAATGGAAGGCGGGTGATCATGTTCCCCACCCGAACCAAATCAAATCTAAAAAGCCCTCCAAGGTCCTCCAGGTTTGCGGATTGGCCAACAAAAAAACAAGAACAAGTATAGCCAAGATCCATGAGATTGGGGACGCCTTTGGATTTCGCAGGGTAGAACAGACAAGGGCCAATGAAAAGATGAAAAAAGGCAGGGAGACGATTATTTCCTGGTAATACATTATTCGTACCCGTTCACGGCCTTCGGTTCTGGCTTGTTTCATTTTCGGCGATTGAGTATCTTATCGCGTTATGACCACTGCAGGGACGCACACGTGCGCACGATGCGCCATTCTGGAACAACAGGTTGAACAACTCCAAGTCCGAGTTGTCCAACTCGAGGCGGAACTCGCCGCGGCCAAGAAAAACTCCACCAACTCCTCCAAGCCACCTTCCAGCGATATTGTCAAAAAGCCCAAGGACAAACCCAAAGACGGCAGCAAACGCAAACGCGGCGGCCAACCCGGACATCCCAAACACCATCGAGATCCGTTTGCCATCGACCAGATCGATGAGTGCTTCGATTTCCACTACGCCCAATGCCCCGATTGTCTCGGACCCGTCGTACCCAGCAAATTGCCGCCCAAAGTCATTCAGCAAATCGACCTGCCCATGCCCTCGGAGTTGATCCGTGTCGTCGAGTTTCGCTCGCAAGCGTGCTGGTGCCGTAAATGTAAGCAGGTCCACTATGCTGCCATCGACGAAGCCACGCGCCGCGCCGGCCTCGTCGGTCCTCGGCTCGTCACCCTGATCGCTTACCTCAAAGGCGCCTGCCATTGCTCTTTTTCCACCATCCGCAAATTCATCCGCGACGTCCTCCAGGTCAAAATCAGCCGCGGTTATTTGGCCAAGCTGATCGCCAAGGCCAGCGCCAGTTTGAAGGACGGTTACGATGCTCTCGCGGCTCGGCTGCCCGACGAACCGCGACTCAACGTCGATGAAACCGGCCACAAGGACTACGCCCAACGGATGTGGACTTGGTGTTTCCGCGCCTCCCTTTTCACCTTGTTCAAAATCGATGAGTCGCGCGGCTCGGACGTCCTCATCAAAATGCTCGGCACCGAATTCAACGGCATTCTGGGCTGCGATTATTTTTCCGCCTACCGCAAGTACATGAAAGACTTTAACGTCCTGGTACAGTTTTGCCTGGCCCATTTCCTGCGTGATGTGCGCTTCCTCACCGAGCATCCCAACACGCGCAACCAAGCCTATGGCCAACGGGTCTTAGAGCGTCTGCGTGCTCTGTTTGGCGTCATCCATCAGCGCGACACCTATACCAAGGCGGCGTTCCAAATCCATTTGCAGAACGCCGGCGACCAACTGTGGGCCGAGGTCGTCTGGCGCGTGCCGAACACCAAAGAGGCACGCAACCTGGCGAAACGTTTCAAGAAGCACGGCGAAAGTTACCTGCGTTTCATCACGACCCCCGGCATTGAGCCAACCAACAATCTGGCGGAGCAAGCGATTCGATTCGTGGTGATCGATCGCAAGGTAACGCAAGGATCGTGCAGCACGACGGGCCAACGTTGGCTTGAGCGCATCTGGACGGTGCTGGCGACTTGCGCCCAAACGGGCTGCAGCGTCTTCAACGTTCTCTACGAATCCCTATCCGCCTATTTTGCCGGCCAACCCGGGCCGAACCTGC
>CAZFGM010000864.1:0-2833 GCA_964518515.1 uncultured Alcaligenaceae bacterium
CGTATTTGCCCTGTCAGAGCATACCTTTCCTCAACTGGAAATCGCTGACTAATCCGAAAAATCAGCATAGCCAATTCATAGGCTTTACGGTAGACCTCCAACTCTTTTCCAGACCTCCTGCTTTCAGACTTCAGACCTCTGACCTTTGACTGACTTCTGACTTCGGACTTCTGACCTCTGTCTTTGACCTCTGACTACTATTTCCGCTTGTCGGCCAGCGAGAAATCCTCGACCTGGAGCATTTTCAGGCCGTTGCCCGTGTCGGAGAAGAGCTGTTCGAGCAGCTCGGCGACGAAGGTGGAATCGATGCGGTAGAAATTGTGCTTGCCGTCGCGGCGAAAACCGACCAGGTTGCGCATGCGCAACAAGGTCAAGTGGTGGCTGACGGCGGGCTGGGACTGGGCCAAAAGCGCGCACAGGGCGGTGACGTTGAGCTCGCCGTCCTGGGCCAGGGCCAGGAGAATCTTCAGCCGCGATTTGTCGGCCAGGAGCTTGAAGATGTCGCTGAGGCCCTCGAGCGTGCGGTCGGGAACTTTAATCTTGGTCGTTGGGCGCAGCGGCGGCAGCTTGGCGCTGCGCGGTTTGGGGGTGACGGCCGTCATGGTGCTCAAAGCGAAGCCCTCCCAGTAAAGGTTGGCCAGCGGACCTGAAGAGCCGATTATTCTCGGTGCGGTTGGCAATAACATAGCGGTTCGAAGGCCAGGGTCAAATCAAATCCCGTGAAGAAATCCGAATTTCGAAATCCGAAAAATCCGAAATCCGAAGGTGCGGGTTTCGGGAGGGGAGTTTTCAAAAGGTCTGGTTATTTTTTCCTAACCGTTCACTCTCCGGGTCGATGGTGGCAGCATTTGTGGGGCAGGATTCCGATCCTGCCGTGGTTGGCAGGATCAGAATCCTGCCCTTCGGATTTCGAATTTTGAATTTGTTTCGGATTTCGAGATTCGAATTTCGAATTTATGCAGTCACCGCAGCGGCTTGGCGAACACCTGCGCGAAATAGGGAACGCCCTTGGGGTCCTTGACGATACCGAGACCGATTTCGGTAAAGTTTTTGCCAAGGATATTTTTGCGGTGGCCTGCCGATTCCATCCACGCCTTCATGACGACGGCCAGGGGGTAGTCGCCAGAAGCAATGTTTTCGCCGCTGAAGCCATATTTGTAGCCGGCTTGCTTGAGCCTTTGGCCCGGCGTTTTGCCGTCCAGGTTGTGCTCCATCTTTCCCTGCTTGGCCATGTTGGCCGCATGCGCCCGCGCCACCTTGAACAGCAGCGGGTTGGCCTTGAGCGGCGGCAGTTTTTCTTTCTTGCGCTCCTCGTTAGTCAGCTGGAGGAGTTCCTTTTCCAACTCCGACAATTCGAACTTTTTGGCGGGATCGCCGCCGCGAAGGGTCAAGGAAACGATACCCAACCACACGATGCCCAGCGCGCCAAGGCGGTGCATAAAGATCCTCCCAGGGCCAACTCTTCCTCTTTTATTGTGACGGAAGAAAACCGCGGGGCAAATAAAAAATGGCACCGAGTGGTTTCAGGCACGTCGGCAGCCAAGCCTCCAGCGAGCCCCTGGAATGAAATAACTGTAACCGTTCAGAGGGTGCTTGGTGCCTTCCCATTTTTGCGGGTTTTTTCCGAGCCTGACCGTCCGAGCCGCGACCGTGAGGGAGCGAATATGGCGCCTCCCGCTCCCTCACAGTCGCGGCTCTGAAGATGAACGATTACAAATAACTTTTTGGCGGTCCCACCGCCCGTCCCTTCATGTATTAAATTTTTTAATTTAAAATTATCTTGATATTAGCAATCTAGATAACTAAACTACCTGCTATGCACCTAGCCTCCCTCAAAGTGTTTTGCGACGTGGTCCGCTTGCGCAGCTTTTCGCAAGCGGCCCAGGCCAATAAAATCACCCAGTCGGCCGCCAGCCAGATCGTCTCGCAACTGGAAAACGAAAAGCACCTGAACGTCCAGCTAATCGATCGCTCCACCCGACCGCTCACGCTCACCCCCCTCGGGCAAACCTTTTACGAAGGCGCCAGGGCCCTGCTGGAGCAGTACCGCGAGCTGGAATCGTCCATTCGCAACGCCCAGGCCCAGATCGCCGGCACGGTGCAAGTGGCCGCCATTTACTCGGTCGGCCTGGGCGACATGGGCCAGCTGGTCACGCGCTTCCAGGCCGTCGAGCCCGGGGCCCAAGTGCACCTCGAATATTTGCATCCCGACCGGGTGTACGAAAAGGTGCTGGACGGCACCGCCGACCTGGGCTTGGTGTCTTTCCCGCGCACGTCGCCGAAGCTGGCGGTGATCCCCTGGCGCGCGGAGGAGATGGTGCTGGCCTGCTCCCCGCGCAACCGGCTGGCCATGAACATGGCCTTGCAAATCCGCGATTTGAACGGGCAAAAATATATCCACTTTGATAAGAACCTGATCATTCGCCGGCAGGTGGACCGCTTTTTGCGCGAGCAGGGGGTCAATGTCGAGGTAGTGCACGAATTCGACAACATCGAGAACATCAAGCAGGCGGTGGCGGTCGGGGCGGGGGTGGCCCTGTTGCCGGAGCCGACGCTGCGGCGCGAAGTCCGGGCGCGCGCGCTGGTGGCCCTGCCCTTGTTCGGCTGCCCGTTCAGCCGGCCGCTGGGCATCATCCATCGCCGCCGCCACAAGCTCAGCACCACCGCCCGCCGGTTCATCGAGCTGCTCCGCGAGCCCGAAGCCCGGCCCATCGATCACGCTCCGGCCGGCAACGGTCAGCCGGCGCAATCTCCGCAACGCAACGGCCACGCCCGGGCTTCTCGAAAGAACGTGTAGCCATGGCCCTCTCCACCCCACCAGCGCAGGGATTGT
>CAZFGM010000865.1:0-2831 GCA_964518515.1 uncultured Alcaligenaceae bacterium
ACCCATTCAAACCAGCGTCACCGGCACCCACATTTGCGAGTTCCTGCCGCGCCTGGCCCGCCTCCCCAACCTTTATGCACTGATCCGCTCTCTAAGCCATGGGGACAATGCCCACGCTGCCGCCTTCTACACGCAGATGACCGGCTGGCCCCATCCGCATCCGAACACCAACTCGCCCGCCAGCTCGACCGACTTCCCGCCGCTCGGTTCGATCCGCGGCGCTCTGGTACCCCCCACTAAACCGGTGCCTCCGTACATCATCGTGGGCGGGCGGATTCTTCCCCAGTTCAACGGCATCGGCCAGACCGGCGGCTTCCTGGGCGCGGCCCACGCTCCCTACGTGATCCCGCAGGGTGACAGCATCATCAATCACTACGGCACGCTTCTCTCCGCCGGGCACGGCCCCGATCTGCGCTTGCCTGCCGACGTGCCGGCCCCGCGCCTGGCCGGACGACACCGGCTGCTGGAACAAATGGACCAGCAGGCCCGCCTTCTGGAAAAGCAGGGGCAACAAGCCGGCTTCTCCCGCTTGCAGGAGCGGGCGTTCCGGATGCTGAACGCGCCCCAACTCGTCCGGGCCTTCGACCTCGAGCGCGAGCCGGAACGGGTCCGCGAGGCCTACGGATCGTTCCCGCTGGGGCAGAACCTGCTCTTGGCCCGGCGGCTGGTGGAGGCCGGGGTGCCCGCGGTTCAGGTCAGCGACATTCCGCCGCGGGGCGAACAGCACTGGGATTTGCACTACGCCAACATCTTCGAGCGGCTCCGCAATCCGCTCTTGCCGCGGTTGGACCAGGGCGTGGCCGCCTTCCTGGCCGACTTGCACCAGCGCGGCCTGCTCGAGCAGACGCTGGTGATCGTCGGCGGCGAGTTCGGCCGCACGCCGTGGATGGACCGCGAGGACGGCGGGCGCCAGCATTGGCCGCGCTGCTACTCGATGCTGCTGGCCGGCGGCCCAATCCGCGGCGGCCAGGTCTTCGGCGCCTCCGACCGGGCGGCGGCCTATCCGGCGGCCAACCCCGTCGGCCCCGGGGACCTGGCCGCTACCGTGCTGCACGCCGCCGGCATCCGCCCCGACAGCGCCATCCACGACCCGCAGCAGAACCGCACGCGGCCAATCTGCGAGGGCAGCGTGATCCGGGCTTTGCTGTAACGCGGGAAAAGTGATCGGGCTACTTTTCTCAAACCTGCAAGGACTTCGAGGAGTAGACATGCCGGGCGAGATTATCGCGGAACTTCGCCGCCTGCGCGCGGAATTTGCAGACCGCTGTAACCATGACCTGGATGCCATGTTTCGCTATTTCAAGGAGCGGGAACCCCAGAGCGGACGCCGCTACGTGAATCTCACGAAAAAGCCGAAAAAACGCCAGTCCCTCCGCAGTCGTACTTGGGTTCGTCGTTTATATTGCCGGCTCATCCCCGCCCCCCATCAACCCTGGAACACCCGCCATGAGGAAAACCCCTTTGCCTTTCCGTACCCTCCTTCTGGGAAACTTGCTGCCACTGCTGGGCGTGGTGGGCACGCAAGACAGACCACGGCGCGGTGACTTATCTAAAAGCCAGGTGAGGAGCCCTAATGCTTAAGTATCATGCTGCCTACTATGCAATCGAAGACGGTTGGTACATGGCCCCCGTCCTCGATTTTCCGGGAACCATCAGCCAGGGAAAGACGTTGCGCTCGGCGCGGCGAATGATCAGGGACGCCTTGCGGCTCATGGCGGAAACCGTCATGGAACTCGGGGAACCCTTCGGAGCCCAATCCGAGCGCGCGTGACAAGAAAGCTGTTTTGCAGAGACGATTCCCTTTGAAGGTCAAGGCTCATACCGGAGCCTTCGCGTGAAACGGCATAAACTGATGCAGTTTATTGAGGTGGACCGGGTAACCGTTATTTTTACCCTGATCGAGTAAGCGTAAAATGGCCCGGAATCTCTGTGCCGTAAGAATAGGACCAAGTTCCCGGTGGAGTGGAAACAGTATCAAAGGTCCCGCTGAGCGATCCCCAATCAATCAGGTCAAAGAAGCCTCCCACGTCGGCGTTCCCGCTGACTTTAAGTGTTCCCGCCAGCGAAGCCAAGGCGCTTATTGAAAGGTGATCCTCTGTACTCGAACCGGAGACATCCATCCAAAGAAAGCCGGTACTCGTTTGCGTGAAAGAACCGGTTACGGTCAAGGAGGCGATCACGCCGTCATTGCCCACGTAGAATTGCCCTGCATTGGTGACGCTTCCTGTAATTTGACCGCTGGCAATGAAGATAGCCGACAGGGCGATTTGAATGCCGCCCGTCGCAGACAGGGTTGCATTGTTAATGGTGATAAGGCCGCCGTTTTCCCAGAGGGTTTGCGTCAAACTAAGGGTACTTCCGGCGTTGAGCGTTAAACTTCCTCCGCTTTCCGTATAGGAGCCGTTTACGGTCACCGTTCCGTTGGCGGTAGCGGCGCCGGCGCTGTGGGTAACGTTCCCAGTGATCGTGGTTCCCTGAATGACGAATGTCCCACCAGCAACCTGCAAGGCGATGCCAGTGTCGGTTTGAATGGTGCTGTCTGCAATATCAAAGGTTCCTTGCGCGAGAACCACGGGAACGTTGGGATCTCCCCCGTTCGCGGTGATCTGGGTGTTGTTCCTAATATTTGTTGTAGCTGATTGGCTGTTAAAAAAGGGTGGTCTACCATTTCCTGTACCGGTAGAGTTACTGATGTTCAAAGTCCCCGCTAAGTTGTACCATGCTTCGGTGTTATTGGTAATGGTTGCTCCGTCAACGGTCATCGTGCTTTGGTTGAGAGGGTGTAGTCGCTCCAGCATCGTAAATTAAGCCGCGAAACGCTGGAAACCATG
>CAZFGM010000866.1:0-2830 GCA_964518515.1 uncultured Alcaligenaceae bacterium
TATGGAATGCGATTTTTCCTTTCCCCCAGCCCACGTGCGAGAAAGCTCGCCGGCTTAATTTGATGGACCCCTACCATGAATTTCACCTGCCGCTTCAACCGGCGTCATTTTCTGGCCACGCATGCCATGGGCATCGGCGGCATCGCCTTGGCGTGGCTGCTAAACGAGGAAGGCTTGCTGGGCGCTCCATTCCGGCCGGAACTGGAGCCGCGCCGCCACGACCTGACTCCCAAGCCGCCGCATTTTCCGCCGCGGGCTCGGGCCATGATCTCCCTGTTCATGCAGGGCGGGCCCAGCCACATCGACCTGCTCGATCCCAAGCCGGTCATGACGCGCTACGACGGCCGGCCCTATCCCGGCGTCATCAAATACGACAACCCGGCCCAAGCCTCGGCCAAGGTCCTGGCCAGCCCGTGGCGCTTCCGCAAGCACGGCCAGGCGGGGCTGGAAATTTCCGAGCTTCTGCCGCACCTGGCCGCCGTGGCCGACGACATCACTATCGTGCGCTCCATGCGCACCGCGGTGAACAACCACGTGCAGTCGATCAATGCCCTGAACAGCAGCCGCATCCTGGCGGGCCGGCCGGTGCTCGGCAGCTGGCTCAGCTATGGCCTGGGTTCGGAAAGCCAGAACCTGCCGGCTTACGTGGTGCTCACCGATCCGGCCAGCCTGCCGGTGGCCGGCGTGAGCAACTTCTCGAACGGCTGGCTGCCGTCGTTGTATCAGGGCACGGTGGTCCGGCCGCAGGAGCCGCGCATTCCCAATCTCGACCCGCCGGCCCACATGCGCGGACCGGCCCAGGAGCGCTACCTCCGCTTCCTCGACCAGCTCAATCGCGAGCATCTCGAGCGGCATCCGGGCGAGCTGGACCTGGAAGCCCGCATCGCCAGCTACGAGTTGGCCGCCCGCATGCAGACGGCGGCCCGCGAAGCCCTCGACCTGGCCCGCGAAAGCCAGGCCACGCGCCGCCTCTATGGCCTGGACGATCCCGCCACCGCCGATTTCGCCGCCCGCTGCCTGATCGCCCGCCGTCTGGTCGAGCGCGGCGTCCGCTTCGTGCAGGTGTTCACGCGCAATCAATTCTGGGACCATCACGGCCGGATCATCACCGCCTTGCCGGCTTCCTGTCGCTACATTGACCAGCCGTCGGCGGCGTTGCTCAAGGACTTGAAAAATCGCGGCCTCTTGGAATCGACCCTGGTATCGTGGGGCGGCGAGATGGGCCGGCTGCCTGTCATCCAGAACGACGCCGGCCGCAACCAGATCGGCCGCGATCACAACACCTACGGCTTTTCCTGGTGGCTGGCCGGCGGCGGCGTCAAGGGCGGCCACGCCCACGGCGCCACCGACGACTTCGGCCACGAGGCCCTCGTCGATGTCGTCCACCATTACGACTTCCACGCCACCGTTCTCGACCTCTTCGGTCTGGACCACCGCCGCCTGGTCTATGTCCGCAATAATCAGGAAATGACCCTGACCGACAACCAGCCCGCCCGCGTGGTGCGGGAAATCTTGCGGTAAGGTAAGTCGCCAGTCAGTCCCATAGTATCAAGTTAACCCCCCGAGCCTGGCCGACGTGCGGAAAAGCCGCTTGGTCGGCCATCGACGGGTGCAACGCCAGAGTTTCTGTACTACTATTTCTTTGCCGCAGGCAAAGAAATCCTAAAAGTTTCACCTGGCGATTCTTGAGAACTTATTTTGGTTTTCAGGCAACAGCCAGGCGTTGGACTCTGAGCAAAGCGCCCAAAGCCAGGCGGACTTTGCGAAACTCTTTTTGCAACGGGCTTTGCGGAGAGCCGACATCGGGAGTATTCCCGACAGGCTCGGATACTGTGCCGTTGAGGCATTCCTTGAGTTTGTGAATGGCCGTCCCCTGGGTCATGCCCTTGGGAGTGAGGACATAGTTGATGCTGCCGTCCAGCTTGCTCACCCACCCCTTGGCGCGCAGCTTGAGGATGTCGTACCGAAGCTGCGCGGTCGTGTACTTGTCAGGATGCCGAATACCGGTTGCGAGGGTATCGGTCATGACGCCATCCACCGCGTGTTCCTGGCCGAGCAGGTGGCCGAGTTCATGGCCCAGGACGGTGAGCAGGTCCATGCGGTTCTGCTCGCCCTGGTTTTCAGGTGCGGTGAACTCCGAAGGCGTCCCACGGCGTCGGATCGACAAACCAGCCTCAGCCGGCGGCGTTGTCATTGAACCAGATGGTGTTGCCGGGAGGCCTGGCCCAGCGTGGCGCCGTGCGCGTCGGTGAGGGGACATCGACGAGACGTTTGCCATCCCAGGACCAAGAACACCCGGTACAATGACACCATGGCCACGAACCGACCTACTCCTGTTCGCTACGTTCAGCCGTACCGCTATCCTTCGCCGCACATCCCGCTGGCGGCGATACGCCGCTTCGCCCGCCAGATTGCCGAGCGGTTTCATCCGGACAAGGTCATCCTGTTCGGCTCCTATGCCTATGGCCGGCCGCACAACGAGAGCGATGTTGATTTATTGGTCATCATGGCGGCCTACGACGTGGTCGCTCAGGCCATCCGCATCAGCGGAGCCTTCGAGCGGCTGTTTTCGCACTCCATCATTGTCCGTACGCCTAAGCAGATTGAGCGCGGCCTGCGCGAAGATGATCGCGACTGGTTCCTGTACGAGGTCATGACCAAGGGTAAGGTGCTCTATGAAGCGCCGCACCGCTCAGTGGGTTCTCAAGGCCGAGGAGGACTTGGAAATCGCCAGAAGCCTGGCCGCACTCGCAAAACCGAAGCGCGACGGGGTGTGCTTCCACTGCCAGCAGTCGGCGGAAAAGTACCTCAAGGCCCTGCTCCAAGAAAC
>CAZFGM010000867.1:0-2830 GCA_964518515.1 uncultured Alcaligenaceae bacterium
TTTGCAAATCGCACAACCGGCCGTCGATGTCATCCATGGCGTCGCGGACCCACAGCTTGACGTCCGTGGCGACCTGGTCGTTGCGGCTGCGGCCGCTGTGCAGCTTGCGGCCAACGTCGCCGAGCAGGTCGATCAGGGCCTTCTCGATGTGGGTGTGGATGTCTTCCAGGTTGGTGGAGAAAGGGAACTCGTCGCGCTCGATCTGGCCGGCGATTTCTTCCAGGGTGGTGACGATCCGCTCGGCCTCCGCGGCGGTGAGCAGGCCCACCTCGACCAACATGCGGGCATGGGCCTGGCTGGCCGCGATGTCGTGGCGGTACAGCCGCTGATCGACCGAGATGGATTCGGTGAAGGCAAGAGCGCGGTTGTCGGTTTCGCCGCCGAAGCGGCCGCCCCAGGTTTTGTCGGTCACGACGAACTCCGGGAGGTCAATGTGGCCACAGAAACCTGCGGCCATTGCGGATGCTGGTAAGCAACCCCCTCCAGGTCAATCCAACCGTCCTTTATTCGCACCCGATCCAGAGAGTTGATCAGGTAAGCGGGCAGACCCGGTTCTGGACCCGAGAGAAATCGGTCAAGGACCTCGAAAGCAAAATATTCCTGAACCAGACTTTCCAGCAACGCGGGTTCCTCGACCAACATTTTTTTGGGAGGGGGAAAATCTAATTCTTCCCAGCGGTCGATAATGGGCCATTCTCCTTTCTTATGAAATCGCGCATCTGCTTTTTCTTCTTCGGCCGCTCGCTGAAAATCCTTCTCCAGCTTATCCACAAACTCCTGGACAGGCAGAGAAATGGTGTAAGTCACCCAGGTCGCTTGAGGAATGGGCTGGGAAAAATTCATCTCCCGCCGGACGAGGGCCGTGTTAGGGACTTCCTGGCCGTTCACCAAACAACGCATGGAAAAACTCCTAGAAACTACCGGCGGTCATGACCGTAGGAGGCCCGCCGGGTGGAATTACGGAAATGGAACCATCCGGATGAAACGTAAAGGAACCGGAAGGTTCGAACGGCTGCCCTGCCTGGGGATCATTTCCAGCGCGAATGCCGAAACGCTGGAAAAATTCCTCCGGGCTTTGAATGACCGGGATCTGGGAAGTTTGATTTCCCGGAACTATCCGTGTTTTCTCCAATTCCAAAGGGCCATATTGGGAAACCAAACGAATGACTCGCCTCGCCTGTGCAACAGTTAAACTGCCAAAACCAACGTCCAAATCACTATCCGGCCGAAAAACGCCTTTGCCAAAAGCGAAGCGCACCCGGCTGCCGCCGATCACTACGGTCGAGTTCCGTCGAAAGGATTCTTCCAGCAAAATCCTGGTTTGGGCCTCCACCATTCCCGGAATAGTAGTCGTGGCAAAACGCACCTGGGCATCGATATTCATATTGTAACCGGCTTACCCAGATCTCCCCAGATTTCCTGACCTCAAAAGGGTGTTAAAATCCCAGCTCCTTCAACTGCCTTGCGTCCACCGGCGCCGGCGCCCCGGTCATCAGGTCGCGGGGTCGCGGGGTCGCGGGCCTCGCCCTTGAATAAAACGTGCGGCTCAGGTACACTGAGGAAAGCCCTGGAGGGCCACTGACGGTGCCTTTATAGGCAAATCGAGCGGGGACCGGCTTGCGCCGGATTGCGTGCCGCCCGTAAGCTCAAAGCCCATAGCAGGCTTTGGGACACCCGTGGTCACCTCCAGGGCATTACCCGTTCACGCACAACGGGCTCCATTTCCTTTTGAATGTCACAGCCCCAGTTCCTTCAACTGCTTGGCGTCCACCGGCGCCGGCGCCCCGGTCATCAAGTCGCGAGCTTTCTGGTTCTTGGGGAAGGCGATGACGTCGCGGATGTTCGGGGTGCGGGCCAGCATCATGGCCAGGCGGTCCAGGCCCAGGGCGATGCCGCCGTGCGGCGGGGCGCCGTATTTCAGGGCGTCGAGCAGGAAACCGAAGCGCTGCCGGGCTTGCTCGGGCGTCATGCCCAAAACGGCAAAGAGGCGCTGCTGCACCTCGGGATGGTGAATCCGGATGCTGCCGCCGCCGCATTCGTAGCCGTTGATGACCAGGTCGTAGGCTTTGGCGCGGACGCTGCCTGGGTCGCTTTCCAGCTTGTCAAGATCCTCGTCCATCGGGGCGGTGAAGGGGTGATGGTTGGCGGCCCAGCGCTTTTCGTCCGGGTCCCAGATGAAAGACGGGAAATCGATGATCCAGGCGATCTGGTAATCGAGCTTGTCCGGGTCGATGAGTTTCAACTGGTTGGCCAGGTGGATGCGGAGATTGCCCAGGGCCTGGCAGACGGTGTCTTCCTTGTCGGCGACCAGAAGAAGCAAGTCGCCGGCCTTGGCGGCGAAGCGTTCACGCAGCTTTTGCTGCACGGGGGCGGGCAGGAATTTTTCGATGGGCGAGTTGAGCTTTTCCGCCTCAACCTTGATCCAGGCCAGTCCGCGAGCCCCCTGGCGCTTGACGAACTCGGCGAGCTCATCGAGTCCCTTGCGCGAGAACTTGTCGGCCGCCCCGGAGGCATTGAGGCCGCGCACCGCGCCGCCGGCTTCCAACGCAGACTTGAACACCTGAAATTCGCTCTGCCCGGCCAAGTCGCCGAGGTCGGCGATTTCCAGGCCGTAACGCAAGTCCGGCTTGTCGGTGCCGTATTTCAACATGGCCTCGGCATAACGCAGCCGCGGCAAGGGTAGCGGAATCGTCACGCCCAGGCATTTCTGGAATATGTCCGCGGTCAGCCCTTCGATAACCCTAAAAATGTCGTCCCTGTCCACGAACGCCATTTCCAGGTCGAGCTGGGTGAACTCCGGCTGGCGGTCGGCGCGCAGGTCCTCGTCGCG
>CAZFGM010000868.1:0-2828 GCA_964518515.1 uncultured Alcaligenaceae bacterium
TTCTCGGCCAATGGCAGACCGAGCTACCCTTCGGCATCGAGGCCCGTGAAGGCCGGTCCGATCCGGAAGCCTTCGCCGGCGCCGGCGTATTCCTCGTGCACCGCGAATTCGCCGGCGGCCCCAAAGGCTCGTCGCTGTTAAGCACCCCTCGTCGTGATTGAGGAGGCGAACTGCTCGCCGACTACTAGACTAGACTAGACTAGACTAGACTAGCCGAAAGCGAGCGAGGCCTCGAATTCCCTCACTCGAGTGACATCAGGTGTCCCACCTTTGTGCTCGCTGTCGTCCCATGGGGGCAACGGAAAAGCGTTCCATGTCCACCCCAAAATCCAAGTTTCTACGTTTTCTCTTTCAGTACTATTGTTTCGCCCCAGTTGGGGTCCCGCTGGACGTCGTGGTGGCAACTCAGTCGCCATTGGCACGGGTTTATTACGATCTGTACGAGCCCCGGCCCGCCGGGGACGAGGATGAAGTCCTGATCGCCGGCGACGGCGAGAGCTTGATCCTCGGCGGCGAGGGGCGCGATTACCTCATCGGTGGGGTGGCGATTTAATAAGAACCACGGATAACACTCGGATAGTAAATATCAAAATCTTTCTGCCTTAGCCGTTTTATCCGTGAGATCCGTGGTCCCTTTCCGAGCAATTCTTGCCATGATTTGCCCCCACTGTCACAATCCCTTGGTGCGGGGCGAGGACGGCGCTTGCCTGGCCTGTGGAACCAGGGTGCTTGCGGAGCCGGCCTTATTGGACCAGGTGTTTGCCGGGCCGGAGGTTTTTCCCTCGGAGAATCCGAATTCTCTGGTGCCCCTCACCCCAGCCCTCTCCCCCGAAGGGAGAAGGAGGGAACCAGACAACTCGGCCGGGGCCTATCATCGGCGGGGAGTGATTCTGGCGCAGATGAAGGAATATCCGGCGGCACTCGAGGCGTTGGATCGGGCCCTGGAACGAGATTCCGAATATTCGGAGGCCTGCAACAATCGCGGCTACGTCCACCTGGCGTTGAAGAACTACGAGCGGGCCATCGCCGACTTCACGGCGGCCATCAAGCGGAACCAGCGCTTCGCGGCGGCCTACAACAACCGGGGTCTGGCCCATACGGGCCGCCAGGATTACCAGCGAGCCGTGGCCGATTTCGACATGGCCATCCGGTTGGCGCCGGACCTGGCCCTGGCTTATCACAATCGCGGCCTGGTGCGGGCCGCCCTGGGTCAATTTGCCCTGGCCAAGGGCGATTTCTCCGCTGCCCTGGAACGCGATCCGGCCTTGGCCAACGCCTACCATAACCGAGGTTTTTCTCACACCGCCCTGGGCGATTACGACCTGGGCCTGGCGGATTACGACGCCGAGATCGCGCTGAAACCGGGGCGGGCCCTGGCCTATTACAACCGCGGCTTCACGTTCATGCTGCGCGGCGACTTGGACCAGGCCCTGGCCGATTTGGCCGCCGCCCTCGAGCGCCAGCCCGGCCTGGCCGACGCTTATTTCCTCCGGGGCGACATCCAGCGGGCGCGTGGCGAGCTGGACGCGGCCATTGCCGAATACAGCCAGGCTCTGCAAGCGCGGCCGGGGTTCTTTCTGGCGCGCTATCACCGGGGCGAATGTTACCACCAGAAAAAGGATTTTGACCGGGCCGCCAGGGATTGGGCGGAGATTCGCCGCTTGACCGAATGATCTCGTGGAGGAACCCAAGGATACATTGGGCGGAGATCCGCCGCTTGACCGGGTGATCTCGGGGAGGAATCCAAGGATACCTGGGGTGCGCGCCGGTGACGCGAGTAGGAAGAATTATTACCTAATATCTTATCCACCTGGGGATTAGGTAATCGTCCACTCGCGTCAACATATCATTTCTGTTGGCGTGAGTGGTCTCCGGTAACGCCTGTGCTCTTTGACCGAAAGTCCATAGGCCGGGGCGTTGTGGGTGTGTATAGTCGGAAATTCGTCGCCGATCCAGTAACGCGCTTCGACCGGTTTGGCGTTCTCCCAGATCTTGCTGCAGGCATAGCCGCCGCGAACGGGATAACCGAGCCGGCGGCACAGCGAGCTCGCGAAATTCAGTTGCTCGAATTTCCCCTTGCTGAAATCCGTGATCCGCGACATTTCTTTTTGCTCGTCGCTGGCGGCAAAGACTGGACGGAAGATCTGTTCGATCGCCTGGGAAAATCCCATGTCCACGGCGATCTCGCGAAGCTCATCGAGTCCGTCGATCAGGATCGGATGGGGAATCAGTATCTGCGCGGTCGCGATCCACTGCGTTTCCCCGTCCCGATCGACCACACCGATGCCCTTCTTCGGGTCAACCTCACGGAGCAGACCGGTTTGCGTCGCGTTGGTCTTGCCCTGGGCGTCGGCGGGGGTGACAACCAGATTGCGGAGCATATCGCTCCAATCCGGATCAGGCCAAAGCCCCCGCACGACCTCACACGGCACCGGAAGGGAACGCAGCATCCACATCTCGGCGCGGCGTAGGCACTCCGTCCGATGGTCGGCCAACCACTCGCACAGCGCGGTGAGTTGCTCTGCCAATTCGGACTCTTTCAGTTCTTTCGGAACCGAAGCCAGCTTCTTGCCCGCCGGATTGCGGCACACCAACTTGCCTGCTTCGATCCCAAGGGCATACTTTTTGTCAGCGTCCAGCCAGGGGATCTCATTGGCTGCGGGTTCGGTAGTCGGTTTCTCTGGCGCGACGATGTTGGACATGAATGACTCCCCGAGATTGTTCACCCGGATCGGATAAGGTCCAGATTCTGAAGCAAAAATCCCCCAAATGCAGAGACTGTAGCAAAGTAATTGGGAAGGAGGATAGTTTTGGCTTGTTTTCAGCCC
>CAZFGM010000869.1:0-2826 GCA_964518515.1 uncultured Alcaligenaceae bacterium
GCTGGCGGCCGCCGCGAAGCGAAAAACCCGAAAGCATACGCTTATTTAAGGACTAATCAAGCCCTTGGGGCCTCCATAGTTTAGTAAATTGTTCTATTTCTTGGCAGTCGCAATGGCTCAAGACCAACCACGTCCACTCGTCGATCCTGGCAACTGTTTCCAGGCCCGGAAAACCTGCTTGATGATATTTTGACAAAGGGCCGGGTCGGAGAGTAGAATGGTTCTGCGCAAGGCGTTCGGAGGGCAGCTGGCAAAAACCGGTTACCACCAAGAGTGAGCCTTCCAAAAAGAGACGAACCGGTAAGCGCTTGAAAGAAAACCATCGAAAAAGAAAGGAAGAGGAGCGAAAGCGCATGGAGGCCTACGAGAGACTCTCGCCCGAGCTGAAAAGACTCCTCAAACTCGAAGACATCAAGATTGCGGAGGAGGAAAAATGAGAGCCAAACCAACCGCCAATTTGCATTCGGGCGGCAGTCTGCTGGATGCCATCCATGCGCTTTACGATCGACTTGTCACCTGGCTTTATGAGCGGCAGGATGTCCGCCGTTCATTGCCCATTGCAAATCGCCTTGAACCCTTATTGTCTCGATTTCACCAAAAGCCGGAAAATATCTTCATTGAAGAGTGCCGCTCCCTCGTTTGCGAGGCCAAGGGCGACCTGGACAACGCGATCAAGCATCGCGACAATGAAATCCGCCTGATCCGTCGCCTGCACAAGATTTCTCAAGGGACCGAAAGCGAGGCGTACGCGCTTGGTCAATACGACCATGCCGACTTGAGCGAGCGACTGGACATCCTCGCGATGCTATACCACGGCATCGGGCATCTCGATAAAGCGATCCGGACGCTCCTGGAATCCAGGCGGTTGAGTGCAAGCCACGGAATCACCTTCGATGGCGAGGCGCTTCTTCAGGATTACCAGGAACAGAGACAAGCACTACCAAAGTCAAGGTCCTCCCCGCGCAAAAATGCGCAACGAACTCGTCTGCGGGCAACCGGAACTTGACGCGAAGGACCTCGACACGGATGCGATCGCGGCGCTCGACGCAGGCGCTTCATCGATCATCTCCTCGACCTTGACGATGATGCCTTAGCTCTGCTTTCAGCTGGAGGATTTGCGTAAGACCCGCGTCTGGCAAGAAGCACGCGAGGAAGGCCAGTCGCTTGCCAAAAAAGAATTGGTCCGTAAATGGTTGGCCAAGGGAATCGTAGGTCGGCCGTGCTAGCGCGGCCCGCGACGTGAGCCGGCGTCCTGGGCAGCGAAGGCCAGTTTCGTTACTTGTCGTTTTGGCCACGCGGCTTGGGCGAGTCCTGGCCGGCTTTGCTCTTCTGCGGCTCAGCCTTTGGCGCTCGTTCCTTCCAGGTCTTGTCCCAGTCCGACGGTTGCACGCCCTTGGGCGGCACGGCGCCGACGTAGATGGGTAGCAGCGGGTCTTCCTTGCCCGCACCACCTTTAGCCAGCGGCGATTCGGGAAATGGCCGGAGGAAGTCGGCATTACTCGGATCACGATTGACAAACTTGACCATCTCCGGCTTTAACTCGTGGTCACCGGCCGCACGGGGCGTGGCCGTACGCGAATTCGCTCCGGCAAAATCGCGCCAATTGTGCTTGAAGTCCCAGTCGGTATTGAGATGTTTGCTATCGGCTGGCTCGTTTAGGCCCATGCGACTTTTAACGAGCAGAATGTCGGCATAGCGCCCTCCGAAAAGCAAAGAACAGGCCGCAGCGCTCCCCTTGCTCCAGGAATTGTGACACCGGCTCGCTCGGCATAGTCCCGGTTGCCCTCGACGGCGCCTAAGCCAAAACTCGAATGATCGGCCTCATTCGGAAAACTTGACCGTCTGGCCCCTGTACGCTATCACTCCCCTCTGGCGTGTCAAGCCGTGTCGAACTCTCCTAAAACAGTTTCCATGACGATGCCGCCATGGCGTGGCTGGGGACCGATTGTCGTTCTTCCCACCTTCATGCTTCTGTTCACTCCGGCTCACTGGCCGCGGTTGCAGAAAAAGCGCGACCGGGAGGCTTCGCGAAAAAAGAAGCGGAAAAGGTAGCATGCGAGACTCCTACCAAAGTCGGCTGACGCCGTAGGAGTCAAAGATCACGTCGGCACTGACGACCTGGACTTTCTCGGTCAGCGCCTGGGCGACGAGCATGCGATCGAACGGGTCCCCATGATGGTTTGGGAGGGATGATTGAACCTCGGCGTATTCGACCGTGATGGGCAAGAGCGACAGGTCAAGGTCGGCAATGGCCTTGTTCATCCACTGCCCATAAGGAAGTGACAATGTCAGCTTTCCAAGGCCTACTTTGATGGCAATCTCCCAGACCGTGGCCGCACTGAGGAGACGTTCATTCGCAGGATCGCGCAGGCATGTGGTCGCAGGCAGGGTGAGTTTTGCAGGCTCGTCGGCGGCCCAAATGAGCGTGTGGGTGTCAAGCAACAGCCTCACGGCATGTACTCCTTGAACTCCTCGAGTGGGGCGTCAAAATCGGGAGCCATGTACAAGACGGTGCCCCTGAGCGTGCCCAGTCTTGGCACAGGACTATCGTGTTTCCTTTCCCCAATGAGCCGGGCCACTGGCTTTTCCGCGCGGGTGATGAGGATTTCCTCGCCCGGCTGCAAGTGCTCGATCAGCTCGGGCAAACGCGACTGAGCGTCTTCCAGCGTGATGGTAGACATGTTCGCTCCTTTCGAATTCGATGCGACTCCCATTGTAACAGGATCCTTGCCGTGTATCGAGGTGGCCAAGATGTTGTGGAATGAAAAAGTTGGGCCTGGTTCAATTCCGGGTAACAGTTTCGCCTTCGTCGGAGGCAAATTGGGC
>CAZFGM010000870.1:0-2825 GCA_964518515.1 uncultured Alcaligenaceae bacterium
GTCGTCCTGATCGCCTTCGCCGACCGGGTCGAGCGCGTGGTGCCGCGGCGCAAAGGCACCCGCCACGTGCTGCGCATTATTCGCGACGTCTTGTTCTATCAGGCCGAGCGGCGCGGCACCTGCCTGCGCGAGGCCCTCGATTACCTCAACCGCGTCGTGCACCGGCGAGCAATTGTCTTTTTGCTCAGCGATTTCCTGGACACCGGCTTCGATCAGGCTTTCAAGCGGACCGGCCGCCGGCACGACCTGATCGCCGTGCCGATCAGCGATCCGCGCGAAGCGGACCTGCCGGCCGCCGGCCTCTTCGAGCTGGAAGACGCCGAGACGGGGCAGCAAGTCCTGGTGGATACCAATAACCCGGCGCTGCGGTCGGCCTTCGCGGATCAGGCCCGCCGCCGGCGCGAACACCTGCGCCACCTCGCCCACTCCGCCCGTATCGATTGGATCGACGTGTCCACCGCGGGCGGCCATCTCGACGCCCTGATTCGCTTTTTCCGGCTGCGCGAACGGCGCTTGAGGCGGGCATGAGTCCTAACAAAAAAGGTGTCAGGACCGAATGGCACTGTCATAATCTGGAGGACTTGTATGTCGGACTGCAACCAGCGGCAATCGACCAACTTCCCCACGCGCAATCCCTACCAGGCCGGCAACGCCGGCGCCGCCGACGCCTTCGTTAGCCGCATCAATATCGACGCCCTGCCCCCCTCGTTCACCAGCATCAGCGACGACACCGGCCTGTACAGCACCGACCAGATCACCAGTGATCAGACGTTGATCTTCACCGGCACCGACCAGAACGCCTCCGGCACCGTGACCTCACGCAGCGCAACCCCGGCCAGATCGGCACCGCCACGCTCGACGCCGGCAACTGGACCTTCATCGAAGTTCATCTGGCGGATATGACAACCCATCAGGTCGGCGACCGTCCCAACCGGGTGGAACCGCGGGCCATCAAACGTCGGCCCAAACCGCACCGCCTGCTGATGCAACCACGCCAGCAAGCCCGCGCATGAACTTGCTCAGCTTTTCTCTTCCTGCATCCTTCCGCCTGCGGATGCAACCACGCCAGCAAGCCCGCGCCGCGCTGCTTGCCGGCGCCGACGAATGAACGGCCAAGAGAAAGGAGCACGTTGGCCAATTCGGTCCCATAAACTTGAGCCCCGCGTTGCCCATCACTGAAGTTGGCTGCCCACCACGCCTTCATCCGATCAACGGTGGGCAGTGCCCACCCTACACCGACCCGCTAACTCCCGCTACTCCTCCGTCGAAGACTCCTTTTTCAACCGTTCCTGGGTGGATCGGGCAAGTTGCCGATCTGTGCCACGGTTGCCCGGGAAAAACGGCGGTGTTCCGCACAATTCAGCCCGGCGGCCACAATAGCGACCAGCACGTGCTTGGCCACCAGTAAAGCCAAGATTGCCGGCCAAACCCCAAACGTCATGAACCAGGCGGTGAGTACCACGGTAATGCCGGCCATGAGGATTTGCCACAGGCGGAAATGAACGCGGCGCAAGCCGTCGTCAAAAGTCAGCAAGGTCGATTCCGGTGGTGACGGTGGGGCCAGCTGCGGCATGGCGAACCCCCTTTGGACAAACTCGCATTGAATTATTGAGTCTACCAGGGAACCAATCCTTGTCTATGGACAGGACGTTCATTTCCGCCAGTTCAGCGAAACGGCAATTTTCGTAACTTCTCAGGTCGGCCAACCACGGGACTGTCAACCAAGGTTGACAAAAACCTTTTTTGTAAACCAGGAATCCGCCTCCCGGGAAAAATTCGCCATCGCTGGATAGCTTCCCTGGAAAAGATTCGAATACCTAAGTACTTGCTCAATGGGTGGATATGCCGAAGAAAGGAATCCGAAAAGAAAAAAATCCTTCTGGCCTGCCTTTTGCTTTCTCCAACGCAAGGAAATACCGGCGCGGTGTCTGGAACCAGAAGGTGCGGCGGCCGGTCACGGTTATGGGCACCGCGCGTGTGCCGGCGCCGCACCATTTTTTATTATGGTCCCCTTTTTCCAGGCTGTCAAGGGACCCGAGCCCCACCCTCCCGGTGCGGGTCCGTGGAAGGAGTGCCCAATGCCCCTGTTGCCTTTGGAACCGTTCCTGTTTCCCGACGACCTCCTCGTGAAGGAAAATGAACCGCACGAAGGGACCGCGCGCTGGTGGGTGCTGCACACCCGGCCGCGTGCCGAAAAAGCCCTGGCCCGGAAGTTCATGGGACGCGGCATACCTTTTTTTCTGCCCCTCTATGAACGGCGCTGGCGCGGCCGCGACCGCCGGTTTCAATCGTATGTGCCCCTCTTTCCCGGTTATGTTTTCCTCCACGGAGACGGCGAGACGCGCCGGACTGCCCTGGAAACCAACCTGGTGGCCAATGTCCTGAGCGTCGTCGATCAGCGGCAACTGCATGCCGACCTGGTCCGGGTCAACCATCTGCTCAATTCGGGCTGGCCCGTGACGCAGGAAGGCCAGCTGCCCCCCGGAACGCCCGTGGAGATCGTTCAAGGTCCCATGGCCGGCCTTAAGGGCAAAGTCATCCGCCAAGGAAAGAACTTGCGGTTTTTCGTCGAGGTGCGTTTTCTCCAGCAAGGGGTGTCGGTGGAGCTGGAGAGCTGGATGATCCAGCCTATTTTCGGGTAACCTTGGCCGCAACGCGGCCGGCAACCCCCCGGTTGTGTTTCGACCCTTATTGCGATTTCCCGGTTTGATCTTCGGTCATGTAACCTACCCGGACGGAGTGCGCGCCGCTCGGCGCGCGCGGTCCCTGAGCTGTCCGCAAAGTCGTAGGATAGGCTTCCAGCCTGTCCCAATTGGCCGATCTTG
>CAZFGM010000871.1:0-2824 GCA_964518515.1 uncultured Alcaligenaceae bacterium
ATGTCACGAAACCGCGAAGGTGCATATCATCCCCGCCCGATGGCGTAATAGGTGAAGCCGAATCCCTTGACCGTTTTCAGCTCGTACAGATTACGGCCATCGAAGATGACCGGTTGGCGCATCAGCCGGCGCATGACTTCGAAGTCGGGGCGGCGGAATTCTGGCCATTCGGTGACGATGGCCAGGCCGTCGGCGCCTTCCAGGGCGCCGTACGGCCGATCGCAGTAGGTCAATTTCTCGCCATACAGCTGGCGGACATTGGCCATGGCCTCGGGGTCGTGGACGCGCAAATGCACGCCTTCAGCCAGCAGCTCGTCGATGAGGGTCAGGGCGGGGGCCTCGCGGACGTCATCGGTGCGTGGCTTGAAGGCCAGGCCCCAAATGGCCAGCGTCTTGCCGGGCAAGCCGGAGCCGAAATGGTGGCGAATCTTGCGTCCGAGGACTTTTTTCTGGGCCGTGTTCACTTCATCGACGGCGGTGATGAGAGGGCACGGCAAGTCGAGGCCGCGGGCCATGCTGATAAGGGCGGAGATGTCCTTGGGAAAGCAGCTGCCGCCGTAGCCGGCGCCGGGAAATAAAAACTGAAAACCGATGCGAGCGTCGTGGCCGATGCCGCGGCGGACGTCGTTGATGTCGGCGCCCAGCCGCTCGCACAGGTTGGCCATCTCGTTGATAAAGCTGATCTTGGTGGCGAGCATGGCGTTGGCCACGTACTTGGTCATCTCGGCGCTTTCCGGGGACATGGCCAGGAACGGGCGCTCGGTGCGCAGGAAGGGAGAATAAAGCTCGTGCAAGGCCTCGGCCGTTTCGGGCTTGCGGACGCCGACGACGACGCGGTCGGGCTTCATGAAGTCATCGACGGCGGCCCCTTCCTTGAGAAACTCGGGATTGCTGGCCACCTCGACGGGCAAGCCGGCCAGGCGACCGGCGAGGGCGCGGTTGGTGCCGACCGGCACGGTGCTTTTGATGACTATGATCTTGGGCCCGTTGACGGCGGCCTTGATGGCATCGGCGACGACCCACAGGTTGGTCAAATCCGCCGCGCCATCGGCGCCTTGCGGCGTGCCGACGGCGATGAAGATGAACGACGACGACGCCACGCCGCGGGCCAGATCGGTGGTGAACCACAGCCGCTGCTCGCGGGTGTTTCGCTGCACCAGTTCGCCGAGTCCCGGCTCATAAAGGGGCAGCTTGCCCGCCTCGAGCTGGGCGATCTTGCCGGCGTCCTTGTCGATGCCGATCACGTCGTTGCCGCTCTCGGCCAGGCAGGTGCTGGTGACCAGGCCGACATAACCCGTGCCAATGACCGCGATTTTCACGACCATTCTCCTTTATTGGCGGGTGGTGGGGTGATGAGTGGTGAGTAATCCAATCTTGGGTACAAGGATACAAAGTACAGGGTACGGAATACGGCGTACAGAGTTCAATCTCGGGCACGCTTCAATTCCCACTCACCACGCACCACCTTGCAATCCATTCGGGATGGTCTTGATACCAGCGGACGGTTTCGCGCAAAGGAAGACGGGTCGCCAGCCGCGTTCCCGTTGACTCTCGGCCGCGACGTTCACGATGCCTGGAACCCGCCGTCCCAACCCTGCACATGAACATCCTTTCATGTCTAACCAGAAAAATACTGTGGTCGGCAACAGCCCGTCAAGAAACACCATCGTCTCCCCATAATTCTCTTGACATTACTCTATGTGCTCTTTACACTTAAACCATGTTGGTTTCTCTAGTCTCCTCAAGCAGGGAGTAGACCGTGACCAAGAAAGAAATCGTGAAGCAAATTTCCGAAAAACTCGGGTTGACCCAACTCAAGACCAAGGAAATTGTGCAACTCACTTTTGACGCCATTATTGAAACCTTGCTGGAAGAACGCCGGATTGAGTTGCGCAACTTCGGCGTGTTCGAGGTCAAACGGCGCAAGGCCCGCAAAGCGCGCAACCCGCGCACCGGCGAACGGGTCGATGTGGAACCCAAGTTCGTGGTTACCTTTAAGCCGGGCAAGGAAATGGAAGAAAAGGTTCGCCAACTCGATCTCAAGGCGCCCGTGGCGGCGGGCAGCACCAATAACCAATCCCCGTAAACCCATCGGCCCCGGTTTTATTCAAGAGGCTGCGCGGATATGGGCAAAACCCGCAGGCTCGAAGACGCGCCTGCGGGCTTGAAAAAATCGTCAAAGTTTGCCTCAAGTGAAATCCTTTTTTTACCGATACTATCCGCAAGGTTTACCATTCTCCTGCAAAACCTTTCCAGGGAAGGAAAGCCATGCGCCGCCTTTTCCATTTGCTGGCCTTGGGCCTGGTGGTCCTGGGCAACACCGGCTGTGTTCTCAATATCTGGTCGAGCGATCCCAACATGCGCATGGAGGAGCTGCTCAACGTCTCGGAAGACCTGCGGCAAATCCAGGGCGAAATTCGCCGCTTCTGGATGATCGATCAGCCGTCGCACATGACCTATTACCGCGTGCATGGCGGCATCGGACCATGAGATGGCGGGAGAGTGACAAACTGGAAGCTTGAGAACAATGCTCACTTTCCCGCACGGCAGGCGCATTCAAACAACCCCGATAAAGATTCCCGCCCCATGCAGGAGGCCTTCCCACCCTCTTCCCTCCAGGATCTCAAGGATAATGGTAGTGGTCCACCCCAACTGATTGGATAAGTTCCGACTCGCCGAGCCCGCCTGGTCCGCCCGGCAGGAATAGAATTACCATCCCTGGCATCTATTTTTCAGGTTGCCGTCTGGGGATCTCAATAACCCTGGGGAAACCCTGGGGTGGTCGGGGATTTTTTTGTCCGAGCCGGAAGCGTAAGCGACGGCC
>CAZFGM010000872.1:0-2822 GCA_964518515.1 uncultured Alcaligenaceae bacterium
ACACTATGCTAACCCAACGGAGGCAATTTTCCAATTTCAACTGGGGCGAAACAGGGAACACTTCGGGCACCACGCTTAGGCCATGTTCCTTCCAGCCTCGAACCAGCCATGCACCGAAGGCTCGAACGTCTCTGGCGGGCACGGGCTTATCGAAGAACACGTCGATCCAGAATCCGCCCTTGCCGTTGCTGTGCGTCAGCAAGGGATTGAAGCCGAGGTCTTTCAGGTCTTGGACGACGGCACGGGAAAAAGCGAAGTTTTTCTCGAACGTGTCCGAGCCGTTGTCCTCGTGCAGATCGATGTCCAGTCGGAGAACTTTGCATGTGTCTTCGAGCGACGTTGTATAACTGCCGATCAGGTGATTCGCCTTGTCGCTTGCGTAGTGTAGTGCCAACAGGTTTGCATCGACCCGTTGATCTACTTTGCACGATTTAACCTTGCCATCCGTGGCCCGATAATACTGGCCTGAAGCATCAGGACGGACCACAATATGCTTGATCGTCCATAAGGCCACATCATGGCACTGGTTGGCCCAGGCTTTATGAATCTCGTTTTCGAGATTTGTGTTTTCGTTTTTCGGCGGGAACTCCTCTACTATACTTTGTACGAACATGGTAACATACCTCTTCAAGTAACTATCATGAAACCTGCTGCCCGCTTGCGGGCAGCAGGTTGGTCCGAGGGCTTCTACCCAAGAAGTCATCGGTGTGGCCGGAAACTAGATTCGCCTCTTCATTCCGGCCCGTTCAAGTTCTGCAACAGTCTTCTCGTGGTCCCAAGCAACAAACGGAAATCCGCTTGGTGGGACGACGAGTTTGGCTAATCCCAATGAGAGGGTTTCGGCGGTCGGATCACCACTCTGAGTCCGCCATCCCCTCTGTTTGAGCTTCTTGCCTATCGCAATGGCCGACACGCCAAATAGTCGGCCAATCTGCCTCATCGACGAGAATGGAGTCCGCTCCTCAAACCGAGCGGCCTCCTCCCTCGCCGCCTTAACGACCGGATTCTCCGGGTCGTGTATATCAATATCATCACATAACATCACATTCCTCCGGTTCTAGCTTTGGAATTGGTACATGAAGAGTCTTGGCCACAGCCTCTACATCAGCCGTGGTGAAAACCCTTCGGTTGCCAAGCCTTAACTTTGGCTCAGGCAGTTTGCGAGTGAGATAGAGATAGGCAACCTTGTACGGTTTAACGTCAAGCAAATCTGCTACATCACCGAGTAGAAATAATTGGTCATTCATGGTCTGGCTCCTTTGTCTTTATTATGTAGTAAGGCATCTTTCATTTTCAGAAAGATAATTATTCTTTGTCACGACAACACGATTGTCGAGCGATGGCCGACACGAGACTGTTCGAGCAGCCAGTCGCTTTGAGGGTTCAAGGTAATGACAAAAAAGAAAAGTGTAAATACAAGAACCCCCACAATCTCTATTGTTGGATTCTGGTCTTCCAACAAGTTGTAAAACTGATAGGCTATGTGGCCGGTCAGCACTGGAGATCACAATGCCAAAGAAACAAACGAAATGTAACGTACTGCACAAATCGCCGACCACTGAGCAGTTTACGGCCTACCAGAAGGCATGGGACTATTTCAACGAGAAGCTGTTTGACAGTCGGCTTCGGCCTTGCCTTCTCAACTTCAGCCGGAAGCACCGAGCCAGGGGATTCTTCGCCGCAGACAAGTGGACAAAGGAAGGCGTAACCTGTCACGAGATTAGCCTTAATCCCGACGTGTTGGAGCGACCGGTAGAGGAAAGCATGGGCACCCTGGCCCATGAAATGGCTCACCAGTGGCAGCAGGATCATGGGCACCCGTCGAGGACCAGCTACCACAACAAGGAATGGGCCGAGAAGATGGAGGAGATCGGGCTGATTCCCAGCCAGACGGGAGAGCCAGGGGGCAAGAAGACCGGCCAACGTGTCACGCACTACATCGACCCTCATGGCCCGTTCAAGCGAGCCTTCGACCGGATGCCAGAGGAATACCTGATCCCTTGGAGAAGCGGGAGGGTAGAGCAGCAGCGGAAGAAATCCCGAAACCAGGACAAGACGGCCTATCGATGTAGTTGCGGCAGCACCATCTGGGGCAAATCAGAACTACTGGTGAAGTGCAAACGGTGCGGACAGATGTTTCGTCAGTCGGCGTGATCCAGGCGGTCAAAATAAAATTGTCACCGGCAGGCCCGCCGTGCGGCGGGCCTGCCTTGTCCTTCTCGGTCAGCACTCCTCCTCCAAACGCCTCTCGATCAGGTTGCAGAAGTCCCGATCCTTCTCAACCGCCAGAAAGTCCAGGCCGAGTTTTAGCCGCTTGCAGGCCAGTGAACAACTTCCTGCACCTGCGAAGGCGTCTAGCACTCTCGCTCCAGGCATCACGAAGTTCTCGATCAGGCTCTCCATCTGGTCCAATGGCCTCGGACAAGGATGTAGCTTTGCGAGGGGCGAGTAGACGCCGTTCGACACGAAGTAGTCCAGGCTGCTCTTGCGAGGGTACGGATATACCGGCTTCGCTCCTTCCTTCCACTGGATGATTACGGGCGAGTGGGCACTGACCAGCGGGGAGCGGGTCTTCCAGCCAGAAGGGAAGAGGCTGCAAGAACTATAGATGCGGAAGTCTCTGCTGAACCAACTGCCGAAATACGGGTAGTGTGCCTGCGGTTGAAACAGGGCCAGAAACCCGCCTGGGCGAATTATCCGCAGGAACTCCTCGTAGATCGGCTCCAGCCAAGCCCAATACTGCTCAGGATCGAGACGAGGATAGTAGATGCCGTTGTAGGTCAGCCCCAGGTTCCAGTCGGGATCAGCGATCACGGCATCCC
>CAZFGM010000873.1:0-2817 GCA_964518515.1 uncultured Alcaligenaceae bacterium
CAAGTATCGAGTTGGGCCGGCCCGCCCCACAACCACAAAAGGATCACCGAGCGGTAACCGTTCGGGTTGGCGCTGCCCTGGGCCTGAAAGCGCAGCAAGTCCGCCAGGCTAATGCCAAGGACCGAGCTGCCGCCGATCTGCAAAAAGGCCCGGCGGCTAAGCCCCTGGCACGTGCGCTGGCGTTGTTGGCCGAGCAGAAGCATCGTCAACCCCCCGGAAGCGTGGATGCCATTATACCAGTACAGGGAGGGGCCAAGAAAGGATTCGCTAAAAATAATCAGAACAAAAAGTTGTCCCAACCAGAATGGTAAAACGCTCGTTTACGTTTAGCGTTCGCATGATCTTTTGCAATTAGGCTGGCTATCCTTTTTCAAGCATCATGCGAGCGCTAAGGCGAGCGGCAATTGGAAATCACCCGTAGCCGCAGGCTTTAGCCTGCGTCGGTCGCAGGCTAAAGCCTGCGGCTACGGGTATATTATGTCCTGCCGCTCGCCTAAACGTAAACGAGCGTTTGCAGGTGGAAGATTGCCAATTTCCGCTGCACCTTAAGTTTCGGCAACTTTTCTTCTTCGCGTTGCCGCGTCCAGCGCGGTAGAATGCGGCGATTATCAACCCGAGGTTCTCCGGAGTCCCATGCCAGGAGGTATCGGCCATGTCGCAGCGTACGCAATCCCGGTTTTGGCTTTTCGCCGTCGTTGTTTGTTTAGCCTTATCGGCCCGAGGAATCCGGGCCCAGGACGACGCGGCCGACGTCAAAAAATACCTCGACCAGATCGGCACCCAGCGCGGCCTGTGCGTGCTGCTCGGGGAACCGGCCGCGTTGAGCGTGGCCCTGGCTCAGAAAAGCGACCTGACCTTCTTTGTCCAGGCAGCCAAGGATGAAGACGTGGCCGGCCTGTGCAAAAAAGCCGACGCCGCCGGGCTTCTCGGAACCCGCATCTACGTGCACAAGGGCGACTACCGCCGCCTGCACCTGGCGAACGATCTGGCCGACGCGGTTCTCGTAGGCCCATCGGCCGAGGTCGCCAAGGCCGAAGTGTTGCGCATCCTAAGGCCCCAGGGCAAGGCCCGAATCGGCGACGCCGACATGATCAAGCCGACGGCCAAGGGCGTTGATGAGTGGACGCATCCCTATCACGGGCCGGACAACAATCCGCAGTCGAACGACCAGATCGTGCGCCGGCCGTTCCTCACGCATTTCCTGGCCGAGCCGTGGTATTGCCCCTTGACGCAGATGACCGTGGCCAGCGGCGGCCGCCTGTTCAAGGCCTTCGGCGACCGTTCTTCCGCCAAGCCGCAAGAGGAGCTGCTGAACAAGCTGATCTGCATGAGCGCTTTCAATGGCACCATCCTGTGGAAGCGCGACCTGTCGCCCGGGTTCATGATCCATCGCAACACCATGATCGCCACGCCGACCACGCTCTTCTTGGGCGATGACAAGTCGTGCAAGCTGATCGACACGGCCACGGGGAAGGTCCGCGATGAGATCGTGGTGCCGGCCGATCTTTCCGATGGTCCGGTGTGGAAATGGATGGCCCTGGACAACGGCGTCTTGTATGCCCTGGTTGGCGAAAAGGAAGTCCCCGAGATTAGCGCCCGCGGCGACCGCATCCGCGGCGCCGGCTGGCCGTGGTGGAAGTACAACAACTACAAGTACGGCTACGGCCGGACGCTTCTGGCGGTCGATCCCGCGAGCAAGAAAATCCTCTGGCATCACCGCGAGTCGGAGCCGATCGACGGGCGGGCCGTGTGCCTCAAGAATGGCCGGCTCTATTACCACTGCGAACAAAAGTTCCTGGCCTGCCTGGACGCGAAATCGGGCAAGGTGCTGTGGAAAAATGCGGACGCGGACCTGTTGCAAGCCATCGGCCCTCCCGGACCGGCGCAGCATCCGATGCTGGGCTTCGCCAGCACGGCCTACATGAAGTGTGGCGACGACGCCCTGTACTTTGCCGGCCCGCAGCGGTCCAAGCTGGTCGCCGCCTCGGTCAAGGACGGCAAGCTGCTCTGGCAACATGCCGGCGGCAACGTCCAGCTCGTTCTGCGCAAAGACGGCCTGTACGCCCTGGGCGAAGGCCGCATCAACTCCAAGCAATCGAGCCTCAAGCTCGACCCGGTGAGCGGCAAGATTCTGGCCACGTTTGCCAGCCGCGACCGCTGCACGCGGGCCACCGGCTGCCTGGACAGCATCTTCACGCGCGGCGGCGCCGGCGGCAGCACCGCCGTCTTCGACGTGACCGCCGACCAACCCAAGGTCGGCCTGCTTTCGCCCATGCGGCCCGCCTGCACCGATGGCGTGGTCGTCGCCAACGGCTATCTCTATTGGGGGCCCTGGATGTGCGCGTGTGACCAGACGCAGATCGGCGTCATCAGCCTCGGGCCGGGCGGATCGTTCGACTATACTCAGAAGGCCGTCGAGGCCGACCGGCTCCAGCGCGCCGCCAAAGCCCCGGTTGCGGCCCTGGAGTTGGATGATCGGGATTGGCCCGCCTACCGCAAGGACAACGCTGGCACGGCCGTCACGCCGCACGCGATACCGGCGGCAGTGAGCAAGCGTTGGGAATATGCCGCGCCGCAACGGATGATTCCTACCGCCCCCGGGGCCGCGGGCGATTTGATCTTCGTCAGCGGCGCGGACGGCGTGGTACGAGCCCTGGACGCCACCAGCGGCAAGCCGCGCTGGACCGCTTTCACCGGCGGCCCGGTCAAGTATCCGCCGGTAATCTGGAATGGCCGCGCCTATGTCGGCTCGGGCGATGGCTGGATTTATTGCTTCGACGCCGCGCAAGGGCGGCAGCTCTGGCGCTTCCGCGCCGC
>CAZFGM010000874.1:0-2810 GCA_964518515.1 uncultured Alcaligenaceae bacterium
GGCGGGTGTGGGAAACTCCCCCGTCTTGGTTTTCCAACCCCGTTCACGGGGTTTCGCGCCGTTCGGCTTCAGCCGTGGACTCGGTGCCTAAAGGCAAACCGCGAGAAACCCCGTGAACGGGGTTCTCAGGGGATGAGGTCCCTGCAACCCGCCGTAAACGACGGGCCTACACCGCTGGCGCGGAAAACCCCCTGAAGGGGGTTGCCATCCCGACAAGTTTGCTACAGTCTCAAAAATATTGACCTTTCCAGGAGAAACCTTCATGGCCAACCGCACCTATCGCTTTACCTTCGGCCCGTGGAACATCAGCACCGGCGGCGATCCGTTCGGGCCGCCGGTGCGCAAGGAGGTCGCCTTCGCGGCCAAGATTCGCGAGTACAAAAAGCTCGGTTTCGACGGCGTGCAGTTCCACGACGACGACGCCGTGCCCGACCTGGACCAGGACCCGGGCAGCATCGACAAGACCGCCGCCAAGGTCAAGAAAATGCTCGACGGCGAGGGCCTGTTCTGCGAGTTTGTCGCCCCGCGGCTGTGGGAGCATCCCAAGACCATCGACGGCGGCTTCACCTCCAACAGCGCCGCCGAACGCAAGTACGCCGTCGAGCGGTCGAAGCGGGCCATCGACATCGCCCGCGCCCTGGGCTGCCGCGACATCGTCCTGTGGCTGGCGCGGGAAGGCACGTACATCCGCGAGGCCAAGGACCCGATCACCGCCGCCGGCCGCATCCTCGACGCGGTCAACGCCTTGCTCGAATACGACAAGACTATCCGCATCCTCGGCGAGATGAAGCCCAACGAGCCGATGGACCAGGCCTACCTGCCGACACCGGGGCACTTCCTCGCCCTGTGCTACAAGGCCGCCGAGCCGTCGCGCTGCGGCGTCCTCATCGAGTCAGCCCATTCCATCCTTGCCGGCCTCGATCCGTCTGACGACATGGCCTACGCCCTGTGGCACGGCAAGCTGTGGAGCGTCCACCTCAACGACCAGAACGGACTAAAATACGACCAGGACAAGACGTTCGGCTCGGTCGATCTGCGGCGGGCGTTCAACACGGTGTGGGTGCTCGAACGCGCCGGCTACGACGGCTGCATCGGCCTGGACGTCAAGGCCATGCGCGCCACCAGGCCGGCCGACCAGACCAAGCACCTGGCCAACAGCCGGGCCATGTTCCTGCGCCTGCTGGAAATCGTGCGCGGCGTCGATGCCGCCAAGGTGGAGAGCTATCGGGCGGAGCGCGATTACGAAGGGCTGGAGATGTATATTTTGCGGATGTTGACGGGAGGTTAAGGTTCTTGCTTCGCGTTTCCCGGGAACGGGGCCAAAATCCTGGCCGGTCAGGACCTTCAGACTCGCCCGAACCGCCTGGACCACGCCCAGGTCGGAGTCTTCCATGGTCTTGAGCAGATCCGGCAGGTGGTCGCGGTTTTTCTTCAGGGCCAGGGCGGTGGCGACGGCGCGGCGAATTTCCGGATCGTCGAACTCCAGATTTTTTGCCAGTTCCTTGACGTCGAGTCCAGCCAGGCGGAGGGCCAAGGCGTTCCGCGCCTTTACCTGGAAGGCGGGTTTGAGCGCGGCGATGGCATTGGCCAGGGCCAAGGTGGCCGCCTGGCCGTCGGCATTTCGCAAAGCGGCGATCCGCTTTTCCTGCCCGGCAAGGGGGGCTTGCAATAACTCCGTGCTCCGCTTGATGGCCTCGGTTTCCTCCGAGTCGGGTGCCAACGCCGCGCGGCCACCACGTTTGCGGATTGTTGCAGGACGATTTCCATCAACTGTCCCACCGCTTCATCTGCCGCGGGACCGATGGCGCCCAAGGCCAGGGCGGCGGCGCTTTGCACGGATACTTTTTTGTCCAGCAAAGCCCAGCAAAGCCAGCATGAGGGGCTTGACCGCCTCTTTGGCTTCCGGGCCGATCCGGAGGAGCACCTTGGCGGCCTGTTCCCGGAGGGCGATCTTTTCGGCCTTCAAGGCGGTGGCCAGGGCCGGGACGGCCTCGGCGCCGGTCTTGACCAGGGCGCCGCTGGCCTAATAGCCTCGAGCTTGGAGCATGGTAGCGTCTAGAATACAGCAATCGCGCCGCTAGATCAAATCTGGCCCCCCGGCGGCTTGCCATCGCAGTCGCGGCCCCCCCTTACCCTTCCTTTGTCCCGGGCACATAAGGGATGTACCCTTTACGGAAGGCTTCTTCCTGGATTGTTCGAGGCATATAACGGGCATCGACAGGAAAGCCGTTGACCTCGATCATCCAGGCCAGGGGGTGGGTGTCGAGCTGGCTGGGCAGACCCCAGCGCGGATCAAATTGGCGCATGCGGAGGAGGCGTCGAATCTCCTTGGCTTTTGCCGCGGCGGTGGTTGGGCCGACGCCGAACTGGGGGCCGATGTCCTGCAAGGGCATGTGCGGGTCCTGGCTGCGATCGTGCAGGAAATTCACGCTGCCGAGGGCATAGACAATGCCGGCAGCCCAGGCGGCCAGGCCGCCGCGTTCCAAGGGCGAAGGCCGTTTCCGGCACAAGGCCGCCGCCAACTGGCGGCACAGGACCGCATACTCGTCGGTCAAGAATTCCTTGCAAAAACCGTCCGTGAGCCCCGTCACGTCGGCAAAAAGCTGTTGCTTCTCCGCCGGAACCCGATCCGTTTTTGTTTTTCCAGCCATGATTCCTCCGTGAATGTTTGAAAGGGAAAGGAAAATACTTCGCGCGGTAAGGATTTAGCCGGCGAGCTTGCTCGCCGTGAACTGGATGCTGCCCGCGGCGAGCGAGCTCGCCGGCTAGTGCGCCTGTGATGTCGTTGTATCCGCGAGGTGCAAGTCCTC
>CAZFGM010000875.1:0-2809 GCA_964518515.1 uncultured Alcaligenaceae bacterium
CGCCCTCGTCGAGGTGCTTGGCCAGGCCGAAGTCGCTGATCTTGGGCAGGCCGAAGGGCGTGTTCAGGGCGGGTTCGTCGGCGGGCGGGGCCAGCAGGATGTTGGCCGGCTTCAGATCGCGGTGGACAATGTTCTTTTGATGGGCGGCGTGCACGGCGCGGGCCAGGAGCTTGACCAGGAGAGCGGCGTCGCGCGGCTTTTGCGGCCGGCCTTGCAGATGCTTGTCCAGACTGCCGCCTGCGACGAATTCCAGAACAAGATACGGCTTGCCGGCGCAGACGCCGCTGGCGAAGATCTGCACGATGTGCGGATGCTGCAAGCGGGCGATGGCCTGGGCCTCGGCCTGGAAGCGGTCGAGGGATTCGGCTGAAGCGAGGCCGGCGTGGATCATCTTGAGGGCGACCAGGCGTTTCAGAGCCTGGTCGCGGGCCTGAAAGACAATGCCCATGCCGCCCTGGCCCAGCACCGCCAAGAGGTCAAACCCGGGCGGGCCCGGCTCACTGGCCGGCGCCTGGCTGAGCGTCGGGTATCCTTGCGCGGAAGGCGTGGCCTCGGGCGGCCGCGTGGGCCAGGAATCGCCGCCGGCGGTGGTGACGGAGTCCCTTGGAGGGCTTTCCTGGACGGTGTCTTCCAACCAGGCCTCGATGGACGTCAGGGCGTGGATTTTTTCGCGCAACGATTCCACAAGCTCGGGACTTCCGGCGCACAATTCCTCCGGCGAAACCTGGCGCCCTTGTTGGCGCAGCTCTTCCCAGTTCAGGAGCAGTTCGGCGATATGGACATCGGCGTTCATGGGGGGTCTCATGCTGTTCAAACTGGAAAAGGACCACGGATCACACTGATAAACACGGATAAAACCAAAAAATTGAAGGGAAGCCAAGGATGATTTTCTCCTATCCGTTTGATCCGTGTGATCCGTGGTTCTTTTCTTCGGGTTGCTTGGGACAAAATACCCGCTGGCCTCGCGGATCAGCCCCGCCCTTTGATTTCCTTGAGCCGGGCGTGCAGCTTGAGGCGGGCGGACTGGTACCAGCGGCGAACGGTGCGTTCGGTGACCTGGAACAGCTCGGCGACTTCGGCTTGCGTCCAGCCGTGGTAGAAGATCAGGCTCATGACTTCGCGCTCCTCGGCCGGGAGGCTCTCGACGTGCTCGTGGAAGACGTGCCATTTCAAGAGCTCGCCGGAAGATTCCTCATCGGCAGGGTGGCTGGCCAGCATCTCGCCGCCTTCGTAGGCCTGTTGCTTGCCCAGGCCTTGCGGGCCGAGGAAGTGGCGGGCCAGATCGATCAATTCGCGGCGAATCTGCACGGCGGCCAGGCCGAAGAAATCGCGCAGCGACCCCGGCTGCACGTTTTCCAGGGCCCGCAGCAGGCGTAAGAGGGCGTTTTGCAGCACGTCGCCGGTATCGACCCAGTTCTTGACGCGTGGGAAATCGCGGAGCATCTTGCGCGCCAGGGACTCGAGCCGGTCGCCGGCGGCGCGGAGAAGCTCGTCGCGGGCGGCGCGGTCGCCCGCCTGCATGCGCGCGACGCAATCGCGCAGTAACGTCGTCTGTAGGCTCGGCTCGGCCATGATACGGCAACTCGGAGATTCGCCCCATTATATGTCCGCAAGGTGCGGCCACAAGAAGGAAATGCGCTGCGGGAGAAAAAACGCCCCTGCCGTGGTCCGAAAGGATTCGGCCACCGCAGGTTGGCCACCGGCCGGGCGGGATCGGCGTTTATGCCGATCCGCCCGGCCCCGGAAAGCGCTGTCCATCAATTGGCTCGTCCCCCGTCTTGGAGAACACATAGGCACGAGAGCGATACCAGCCCGCGTCTTGGGGGTGAGGTCGGCGATGGCGCCGTCGGCGTCTTTGTGCAAGGCGAATCGCAAGATGCCGCGCATGCCGTGGGCCACTGCGTACTTGGGGTTGAGTTGGATGGCCCGCGTCATGTCGGCGATGGCGTTTTCGATGTCGTCGGCGGTGTTAAACTGGGCAGCTAAGTGCAACTGGAAATGACAATCGCCGCGCCCGGCGATGAGGAGTGACCTGGCTTGTTTACCTGGGCCGCAGCACCGGCGGCCGAGTTGACGTGTTGTGCGCCATTGCGCCGGATGCGCTCCCGCCCTAGACATGCATGTCTATTTTTTCTCCGTTTCTTGTCCGGTCGGCCAGCCGGCGTCCGCTGGATGGGGTGAGCGGCCAACAAGCGCCGCTCAAACACAGGACTCCGGCCACGTCGGTCGAGCCTGGTCATTAAAAAAAGGAGATACACAATGAAAGGGCTAAAGCAGAAGAATCGGTTCGTTCCCGTTCTGGATGCGCTGGAAAAGCGCGACCTCCTGGCGACGAGTTTGATTGCGGCTACCAACCCGGCGCAATTGTTCAGCGCCCCTATCCAGCAACCGGCGCACGTGATCTCGCTGCCTATACATACCGTGCAGGTCAGTTACACCACCGCCAGCCTCACCAACGCTCCCCCGACAGCTGCTTTGCAACCCCGACGACCGTTGGTAACCACAGGCTTCGGTGACCTGGGCGACACGGGCGAGTCTCCCGCGCGCGGTTTCACCAAACCGGGCCGAGGCGGGACCGTCGCCAGTAGCCCAGCCACCAGCGACGCTGGCGGGGGCAGCCCGACGAGTGGTCCCAGGCCGGACGAACCGGGCGTCGAGAGCGCCATGGTTTCCGGACCTTACCATCCAGGCTTCGGTGATCTGGGCGACACGGGCGAATCTCCTGCGCGGGGTTTCACCAAACCTGGCCGAGGTGGGACCGTCGCCAGTAGCCCAGCCACCAGCGGCCCGACGAGTGGTCCCAGGCCGG
>CAZFGM010000876.1:0-2802 GCA_964518515.1 uncultured Alcaligenaceae bacterium
GCATGATCGTGAACACCACCAACCCACCGAACACGTGCAGGGCGTGAAAGCCCGTCATGGCGAAGTAGCACGACGCCCACATGTTGCCCCACGGGATCGCCTGGGCCAGATGCAGGTCCTTGTATTCATCGAGCAGGCCCGTGATGGGTTTGGCGTCGCCTTCCATCTTGTGAACGTTTCCCTCGGCGTCGCGTTCCAGGACACGGCGACCGGACACCTGGTCCACCGGCTTGAGGTGCTTGGTGCCGGCGATGCGCTCGTTGATTTCTCTGAAACTGAGGTGGGGCAGGTCATCCAACAAATCCTTGCAGTCCAGGGCGGCGCGTAAGTCGGGCCTGGTTTCCTCCAATTTTTTCCGCTCCGATTTGATGGTGTCCACAAGTTGCTTGTCGATTTCCTTTTTTTGCTTGTCGGCTTTGGCCTGCTCTTTTTTGATGCTGGCCTCGATATCCGCCAGGCGCTGCTTGGCCTTGTCGGCGTCTTTCTCCTGTTCCTCTTGGGAAGGTTTCTTATCGTTCAGGTTTTTGCTGGCTTTGGCCAGGGCCTTGTCCACCGCCGCCTTATCGTTCTCTGCCTTCGGACCAAGTTGCAGAAAAGCCTTCCAGGGCTCGCGTGAATCCTTGGAAGCTCCGGCATGGGTGGGGTCCTTGCGGATGTCCTCGAGCTGTTTCTGGACTTTGGTGAAATAGCGGCTCCCCTGCGGCCCATCAAGTTTTTCGTAAACCCGGCCGGGAAGAATCTGGTGGTCGAACTTGGATTTGTACTCGATGGCCTTGACGACGAGAAAGACGCCGCCCAGGGCCAGGGTGGCGCCGATGTACTGCGCCGCCCGCTTGACCTGGCCGTGGTGCAGCGACCAGTGGGCCAGCACCACCGTCAACGAGCTGCAAATCAAGACGAACGTGTTGAGGGCGCCGATCCACTCGACCAGGTGCACGTCGTGCGGGGTGGGCCAGGGCTCGCCGGCGGTCGGCTGCCCGTTACGCAGGATGAGGTACACCCCGATCAGGGCGGTGAAAAACATGATTTCGGTGACCAGAAAGAGCCACATGGCCAGCTTGCCGTTGGGCAAGGGCAGACCCATGTGGGTTTTTTCTTCAGCGACTTCGTGTGCCATGATCGTCCCCAGGTAGCAGGCACACTCCGTGTGCCGTAGCCCGGCCTCGGCACACGGGGTGTGCCTGCTACGAGCTCGAAAACTAAAGGCCCGGCGTCCAATCCAGCATCAACAGGGCCAGCAAGGCCGGTAAATAAATCAAGGAAGCCTGCAGTACTCGCCGGGCCTGGGCCGACGAGGTCTCTTGCACAAAGCGCAGGGCCGACAGGCAAAAAAACAGACCCAGCACCACGGCCCCGCCGGCGTACAGCGCCCCCGCTCGCTGATAGAGGACCGGCAACAGGCTCACGGGCACCAGGGCCAGGCAATAAACCAGCATCTGCCGCCCGGTGCTGCGGCCGGTATCATCCACGACCGGCAGCATGCACAAACCGGCCCGGCCGTAATCGGCCCGGTAGATCCAGGCGATGGCCAGAAAGTGCGGCACCTGCCAGAGAAATAAAATCAACAACAACATCCACGCCCCGGCGTCGAGTCCGCCGCCTAAAGCGGTCCAGCCGATCACCGGCGGCAGCGCACCCGGCACGGCCCCCACCAGGGTGTTCAGCGTCGTCAGGCGCTTGAGCGGCGTGTACAGGAACACATAGGCGACGAAGGTGAAACCGGCGATGGCCACGGTCAGCGGTTGCCGGACCATGATGGCCAAGTAGGCCAACCCGCCCAGGCCCAGAGCCAGGCCGAACAACCACACTTGGGCCGCTTGCAGCCGGCCGGCCGGCAACGGGCGGTTTTCCGTCCGACGCATCAGGGCGTCCGACTGGCGCTCGAGCAATTGATTGAGGGCGCTGGCCCCGCCGGCCACCAGAGCCGTGCCCAGCACGGTATGCAGGAGCAAATCCCAATCCGGCATGCCCCGGCCGGCCAACAATCCGCCTACCGCCACGGTGAACAGCACCAGCAGCGCCACCCGCGGCTTGGTCAGCTCGACATAGTCGGCCAGACGCGACCGGCTCAGCGGCAGAGCTTGGGAGCAGGCGTCTTTCATGCCGGTTCTCCCCGCTGGGGGTTTCGCGCGTGCAGGTCCATTTCCGGAATAGCCAGAGCCGTTTGGCGAGCCGAGCCGCGTAAGCGGCCGGGTTGCGGCGCGGGGTCACCCGGCTCCTTACGGAGCTCGGCTCGCCTTAATATTCGCCGCTGGCCCGCCAAGGCCTGCTGGACACGCAAGGCGATCACCACCGTCGTGGCCAGAATAAAAGTTCCCGTCACATAATGCAGCGTGCGAAACCAGTCGGCATGTACCGCCAGAGGGACCAACATGCTCCAGGGCGCGGTCTCCACGAAGAACTTGCTAAGCCAGGCCTCGACCCCCAGGAACACTTGAATCGCCACCAAGGCCAGCAATATTTTGACGGCCCGCGTAGCGACATTCTGCTCGAAGGCCAACCTGGCCAGCCCCAACACGGCGGCGACCACGGCGAAAGCCACGAGCAGGTGGGCCCGGCCGGCCAAGGCAAAATCCTGATGCCGGACCAGGCTCCCCAGAATTAACTGGCCAAAAACCAGGCCAACCGTCAGAAGCGCCCAGGCCCGCAGGTTCCGCGAGCCAGAACCTGCCGGCGGATCCGACCAGGTTCGCGATGTCAATAGGGCCAGGCAAACCAGCATGGCGAAGACGACCTGGGCAAAGCAGCCGTGGATCAGGGCCAGCGTTTTTCCCAACAACTCGTGCAATTCAATGCGGAAAA
>CAZFGM010000877.1:0-2799 GCA_964518515.1 uncultured Alcaligenaceae bacterium
CAGGAATGTCTGCCCCACGTTTCCATCCTGGCCGCCAAAAAAAAGGCGTGCCATCCGCCGACGCCTTATGTCTTGCCCCCCACCCTGGCCGCTACCCCCGACCACAGGTCCTCGATCACCTTCTGGGCGGCGCCGCGGATCAGGCCGCTGGGCACGGCTTTGAGCAAACCGCCCAGGCGCTTGACCTCAGCGGTCCAGTGGACCAGCGTGCCGGCGCCCTTGGCGGCGAAGCTTGCCACCGCCTCGACGTCGCTGCTGGTGCCGATGCCCTTGCTCAACAGCAGCAAACGCAGCATCGTCGGCTCGACGGCCTCGGCCACTTCCAACGTCACTTCGATAGTGCCGCGAATGAAAGCAAAACCCGGACGCACGTGGCACATGGCCCGGTCGCGGGTCGGCTCCCCCTGGGGCGTGCTGTCCGGGATGCACCCAACCAGAAAACCGGCGTCGCGGAGCTTGGTCCACAGCTCGGCCGGCGGCAAAGGAAATTCGCGGTCGCCTTCAAAACGCAGCATGGCGGTTGTCCTGAAAATCGAGTACAGTCTTGTCACCCACAAATTGGCTTTCGTTTTCGGAAAAAGCAAACGAGGGCGAAACGACAAGCCGGAGACTCTTACTCATTTTACTAAATCAGGAGAAACGCGCATGCACCGCTTTGCTTTCTGTCTCGCCCTTGCCGCCGGTTTCGTGTTTCCGGGAATTGCCGCCGCCCAGGAAAAGGGGGCGCCGCGCAATGTGGTGCTGATCATCGCCGACGACCTGGGGCTCGACCTCGGCTGTTACGGCAACACGGTGATTCGCACGCCGAACCTGGACGGCCTGGCCAAGAAAGGCGTTCGTTTTTCGCGGGCTTTCGCCACGGTGGCGTCGTGCAGCCCGAGCCGGGCCAGTCTGTTCACCGGCCTGTACACCCACCAGAGCGGCCAGTACGGTTTGCAGCACGCGGCCCACGCCCAGCAAACCCACGCCTGGGTGTGGAGCCTGCCGCGCCTCTTGCGGGCCGCGGGCTATTACACCGGCATCATCGGCAAGGTCCACGTCGGCCCGGCCCCGGTCTATCCCTGGGAGGCCGAGATCGCCAAAGGCGGCCGCAACGTCGCCCTCATGGCCAAGCACGCCCGCGCATTCATCCGCCAGAGTGGGCAGCGGCCTTTCTTCCTGGTCATGGGCTATCAAGATCCCCATCGCGCCGGCAAAGGTTTCGGCAACGAGCCCTTCGCCAAGGACCCGAAGGAGGTTCGCTACGACCCCGGCAAAGTGAAAGTGCCCGCGCATTTGCCCGATCGCCCCGAAGTGCGCGAAGAATTGGCCGAGTATTATCAGGCCGCCTCGCGCATGGACCGCGGCGTCGGCCTGCTGCTGGACGTGCTCCGCGAATTGGGACAGCTCGACAACACCCTCATCATCTTCGTCAGCGACAACGGCATTCCCTTTCCGGGGGCCAAGACAACGCTGTACGCCGCCGGCCTGCATTTACCGCTAATCGTCGCCTGCCCGGGTCTCCCAGGCCGCACCAACCACGCCATGGCCAGCTGGATCGACGTCGCCCCGACCATTCTCGATTGGACCAAGGCGAAAGGTCCCAGCTACCAGCTGCCCGGCCGGTCGCTCTTGCCGATCCTGGCCGAGGAAAAAACCAAGGGCTGGGACCAGGTCTTCGCCTCGCACCAGTTCCACGAGATCACCATGTACTATCCGATGCGCTCCGTCCGCACGCCGGCGCATTCCTACATTCTCAACCTGGCCCACAAGCTCGATTATCCTTTCGCCTCCGACCTGTGGGGCTCCAAGACGTGGCAAGGCATCCTGAAGCGCGGCGATGACATGCTCGGCCAGCGCCGCGTCAAGGATTACGTGCACCGGCCGCCCGAGGAACTTTACGACCTGGCCAAGGACCTCAACGAGCTGAAGAACCTGGCCGGCGATCCGGCCTATGCCGAGGTACTCACCGATCTGCGCCGCCGCGTTCGCGAATGGCAGCAGGCCACGAACGATCCGTGGACGATTCTGTACCGCGAAGAGAAAACCAGCGGGAAAAAGTGAAATATGCGTTTACGTTTAGCGTTCGGAGGATCATTGCAAAAAGGATATTCTTCTTGCAAGCCCGAGGGAACGCTAAACGTAAACGTTGGTGAATGTTCACGGCAGTTCCACCTCGGCCGGCTGCAGCACCAGCTCATCCTGGGCGGGCGGCGGAGCGGCCAGTTTCAATTCCTTGACGCGCCAGCCGTGGTGCTGCAAGGTGCCGCGGAACGGCGGCTGGCCGGTGACGTTGCCGGTCAGGCGGATGGCCGACGGATCGAAGCCGGCCGGCACCTCGACTGCATCCCCTTCTTGGTGCGGCAGCACCGGCTCCAGAACGACGTGCTCCGTGAGGGCATGGTGGCACTGGCGGTGGATGTCGCGGACAGCGGCCCCGATCTGCTCGTTGGCATAGGTCTGAATGTCTTCGAGCAAGAAATCAAGCAACCGGCCCTCGCGCTGCAGAAGGGCGAACAAGCGGACCGCTTCTCCCGACGGCCGAACCGGTCCCTTGGGCGGGTCGAGTATGTCTTTCACTTTGCCGGCAAATTCGGCATCGCGCACCAGGCGCAGACTGGCGCGAACGGTTAGCCAGATGCGGGCGAAATCGCCGCCGCTGAGCAGAAGAAGGCCCAGGGTTTTAACGACGATGTAGGCGGCAAGGGTCCAAAGGACGATTTGAAGCGTTTCGTTCATGGCTGAATTCCTGTGCAGAACAATATCGAGCATTCCTGACCTGTTATAGTTTAGCGGGGAGCCGAAGGCGACCGCTTGACA
>CAZFGM010000878.1:0-2784 GCA_964518515.1 uncultured Alcaligenaceae bacterium
CCAAGGGCCGAAAAATCGCTGTGATTTTCTTCCAGCTGCGGAAGTTGGGTTAACTTCGAGGCACATTTTCGAGGCCGCGAACCAAGGGGATGCCTTGGCCGAGCGAATCGTCGCGGAAACGGCCTATTATCTCGCTGTTGGAACCGTCAATATGCTTCATACCATCGATCCGGACATGGTGGTCTTTGGGGGCGGGATGATAGCTGCCGGCGAAGCGTTTCTGAATCTTATCCGCAACCATGTCAAGGAGTTAGCATTCCCAGTTCCGGCCGAAAAGACCCGCCTGTGTTATGCCAAACTGGGAACGGACGCCGGTTTTATCGGCGCGGCCGCCAATGCTCGCCTATTGGTTCTCAAAACGAAAAATGGGTTGCTTGGGTAATTCGAGTCAAATGTCAGTGAATTGGTGATTTGTCAATGCGATGCATGACAGCTGGCAGCTCCTGACCTTTTAAGACGATTTGAACAGTCCAAAGACTCATGCCAAATCGAAAAAAAACTGGTGGAAAAATGACTTCGGCCCCTTGACGGGCAAAAATCGGACGGGTACCATAATAGATGATGCCTTGGGCGCGGAGTTCAAGCGCACCCCCCAGCCGCGCTTTTCTGGCTGCCCGAAGGTTTCACTGGTTCGTCGCAGGGGAAGTGGATCTTCGCCTGGCGCGCTCTCACCCTTGGAATCCTGGCGCGTCCGAGCCAGCTTCAGGATTTTGCTTCCTTGTTACCAAGAAGGATAGGCGGCGATGTTAGTTCTGTCCAGGAAAAAAAACGAGAGTATCGTCATCAACAACGACATCACCGTTACGGTGGTCGAGATCCGCGGCGACAAGGTTCGGCTGGGCATTGTCGCCCCCAAGGAAGTCCCGGTTCATCGCCAGGAGGTCTTTGAGGCCATCCACGGCAAGCCGGGCGCGGAGCCCGCTCCATCGACGGTGGTCGCCAAACCCGGAGAATAACCTTCCAGGTCAAGGCTTCACATTCCCCTTCTCCCCCGTGAACCATTTGCCGGGCGAGAAGGGGAATTCTTTTTTCACACCGGTACCAAGAAACGAAGACTCAATTCGACCGGTCCAGGGCGTATTGCTTGATTTTTCGAGCCAGCGTGTCTCGGCCGATTCCAAGGGCTTTGGCCGCCCGCGAGATGTTTCCACCGGCTTTGTCCAGCGCTCGGGAAAGCGCCTGTTTTTCCGTGTCGGCGAGGGTCGGATTCGAGGCCAGGGGCAGGTTGGCCAGATAAAGGTCGCCCGACTGGATGATATTTCCTTCCCCCATGATCGCCGCGTTTTCCAGGACGGTGCGGAGTTGGCGGACGTTGCCGGGCCAGTGATATTCGCACAAGCGGTGTAGAGCGGCCGCGGCCAGCTTTTTGGCCCGGTCCGGCGCGCCGGCCAAGATGCCAAGAAAATGCTCCACCAGAGCGGGAATGTCCTCGGCATGCTCGCGCAGGGGCGGCACGGCAATTTGCACCACTCCCAGCCGAAAATACAGGTCCCGGCGAAAGGCCGGGCGCGTGATCTCTTGCTCCAGATCGCGGTTGCTGGCGGCCAGGACACGCACGTCCGTGCCCACCTCGTGATCGCTGCCCACCGGCCGAACGCTCTTCGACTCGATGGCCCGCAACAGCTTGGCCTGGACCTCCACCGACAGATCGCCCACTTCATCGAGGAATAAGGTCCCGTCATCGGCCTGTTGAAACAACCCGATCCGTGAGCTCGTGGCCCCGGTAAAGGCGCCCGCGACATGCCCGAAAAACTCCGATTCAAAAAGCGCTTCGGAAAACGCGGGGGAATTAGCGGCCACAAAGGGCCCATGGCACCGACCGCTCTGGCGATGCAAGGCCAACGCAACCAGCTCCTTGCCCACCCCCGTCTCGCCCCGAATCAGGACGGTGGCGTTGCTGGGTGCAGCGCGGGCAATCAGCTGCCGCAAGTGCTGCATGGCGACACTGTCGCCCACCAGGTCGTCGGACAGGGAGAACTGCCGCCTGAGACGAGAGTTTTCGGCCAGCAGACTGCGGCACAGGCGCAGGCGGGCCAGACTGTTGGCCGAAAAGCCTGCCACCACCTCGCAAAAACGAACCTCGTGCTGAGACAGGGCCCCGTGCTTCTTGTAGACGTGCAAGGCGCCCAGGATATCGGCGCCCACCTGAAAGGGGACGCACAGGGCGTCTCCGTAAGACGCCAGGCTGTCACTGGCGGCCAGCGCGCTGTCGGGCCCGTTGAGCCATGCCGCCCTGCCGGTCCCCTGCACACGCCGGGTCAATTGCCGGCTCAGTTCCGCATCCACCTCGGCCTGGGCCGGGTAGACTCGCTTCGACAACGGCCGTTCGGGGTCGAGGCTGAGATAGCCGCACACCGTCGAACGCACCCGGCGGGCGATGATCTCCAGGGTGTGGGCAATCAGTGCGTCTGCCTCGGCGATTTGCACGGCCGCGTTCATGAAATCGTAAAGCACCGCCAGATCGTCGGCCCAGAGCCCGGTGCGGTCGTCGACACCCGGGCGCAAGCTGTCCAGGTCCTGTCCCCGGCGGGGGGGAGTGATCAGGCCGCTTTCGACCACCGTGAACTGCAAGCGGACGTCCGCGATGCCGATGACCTGCTCGTTTTGCAAAGGCAGCGCTTGCGCGATCCGCTCGCCGTTCACATAGGTCCCGTTCAAGGTATCCAGGTCGCGCAGCAGCCATTGACCTTCGACGCAATCGATCCGGGCGTGCATCCGTGAGGCATGCTCGTCGTACAACGATACGGCGCTCACATTATCAATGTGCGCGCAAATCTTCGCTGC
>CAZFGM010000879.1:0-2783 GCA_964518515.1 uncultured Alcaligenaceae bacterium
GGATAACGTTGGCCCGCCACCGCCCCTCGTGCCCCATCAGCCGAACCAACCCTGAACTTCCCCGACCGCCGAACCCCTATCAGTCGGCCATTTCAACTTGAAAAAACGGCAGTAACCTGCGGTTGGGTAATGGGTTGTGGATTGAAAAGTTGAATGACAAAATGTTATCAAACTTTCTGATGGCGATGTTGCTGCCAAGTTGGCAGGGAGGCGGCCCGATGGGTGTGCGAGCGGCGGTTTTGACGCCGGGGGGCAAGTTGGAAACTTGGGGCCAGGCACGGGACGTAAAAGGTACGCGCACAGACAAATCACCAATTACCTCATGGCAGTCTTTTTCAATCTTTTTCAATGCGTTGTTGTTTCGTTTGATCTCAAGAAGGACGAATAATCCTTGAGGCGAATTGCGTTAGCCGCCTGAGTGATCCGCTTCGTGGAGCGATTGATAATCCACTCCGTCATGCGGCCCGGCACGATCCGCATCAACTGCTTGAAGAGCCAGCCGACGACCGACTTCCTTTCTCCTGACCTCATCAGCTTTGCGGATTTGAGTCCCAGCGCCTGATTGGCTTCTACAAAGGGCCGCATCACGCTCTCGAATTCCGCGAATGCACGCCGATGAGCACCGGACGCCGCCGCTAATTCTCCGGCGAGCACGTAGGCGCCGATGAGTGCGATACTCGTGCCTTGGCCGGACATGGGCGAAGCGCAATAGGCAGCGTCTCCCACCAAGACGACTCGGCCTTCCGACCATCGGGGCATGTCGATCTGAGCCGCCGTGTCAAAGTACCAATCCGACGCCGTTGGCATCATCTCCAGGAGCCGAGGAACCTCCCAAGCGATTCCCTCATAGACCGTTCTGAGCGCTTGCTGCTGCTGAACCCTATCTCGCAAATCAATCCGAAGAGACGGGGCCGTAAAACCAAAGCAGGCTTTGACATTCGCGTCACCGCGGGAGCTCCAGATCGCAGCTATTCGACCCAGCTCAGAGTACTGAATCTCCATTCGGTCCAATTTCAAATAGTTGGGGACGGAGTACACACACAAATACATACCCAGATCGCGAAGATACCGCGATTCCTCTCCAAATACGATTCGCCTCACATTGGAATGAAGCCCGTCAGCGCCGATCACGCAATCGAAGTCGCGCACACCGTTCTTTGTGAACTGAACCTGTATGCTGTTTGCGGATTGGGTTATTCCCTGAATGGTATCGCCAAAAAGCAACTCGACATCGCCGAGATGATCCCATATCGGTATGGGCCGCAACAACGGCGTCATGAATCCCCATCTGCCTGAGCACCTGCAGCGCCGCCCCGCGCACATCGATCTTATAGCCGCCAACCAACAGGGACGGCGCCCGCTCCACGATGGTCGGACTATACCCGTAGCGTCTCAGCCAATAGGCGGCAGTGAGTCCTGCGGGTCCGGCGCCTGAAATCAATACTTTCATCTGCGTCTCGAATCGTGCTGGGGAAGCGTTTGATAGCCGTCCGCTCAGTCCATGCTAAACGTGCCCATCGGCGAACTCGACGCCCGATACGACCGCGCGTGTGACGTCCCCTGCAGATTCCGAAACTCCAGCCACTGCCCGACACGAATGGGAGCGACCGCAGTGGGCACGTCACGGTGACAAAGATCATGCTAGGACATTCAGCAAGCCGGAACACGTCGGCCATAGTGTACAGCCGTTGCCCCATCTCAAGTTCTCCCGGAGGCCTTCATGCCGCGCGAAACAGCAATGCGGCCCCGGTCAAGTTGAGCGCCTGGTTCGGCGTCCGGCTGGCTTCCCCTTGCCGGCATCCGCGCGGCTTTCGGCTTTCACTTCCCGCCAGAATTGCTCGTGGGGGATGCCGCCCGTCTCTTCGATCTGGCGGCGGGACTTGTCGAGAAGCGCCTGGAACTTCGGTGAGTGCGCCAGTACCAGCCGTTCCAATTCGTCCTCGTCGGTGACGGCAAGCAACACAGCCACCGCCTTGCCGTTCCGGGTGACCACCACCGGCCCTTCCTGGCTCTCTTTCAGGTAGGCGCTTAATCGCGCCTTGACATCTGCGACGGAAGCAATTTTCATCCCTCAAAGATCCTCTTATTCGCCGCCGAACGCCAAGGATCAGTTGCCGGGCCGGCTCGGTTAGCGTTGAACGCAAGAAAGCCGTGGTGCCGGCCCGGTCAACTGCATCCGTTCGTTCGGCAAGATTAATCTACGATGTCCCGTTTTGCATTCCGAAGCCGACCTACTCGGATTTCAGCCGTTTGAGCGTGAAGAGATTGCGGCCCTCCCCGCCCTTGAAGTCCTTGGGTCGGTCCTTCCCTGTGTATCCGATGCAGATTCGCAGTGAGTCCCCCTTTAATTCGTAGATCCCCAAGAGCACGGCGCGATCGACGTTGCCCGCTACCTTGGGTGGAACCACCGTGATATCGATTTGCTTCGGCTTTGTTGCAAGATTGAGTTTGTAGGCATCTTGAGTGTCGTTGCTGTATACGACATGGCTCTTGCTGATTCTCCAAACCATTTGATCTTTGTTCGCACGTTGCTGTCCCTTGTAGACAGCTGCTACGACTTCCCATGTGCCTTGGATCACCTCAGGATCCCCTTTCCCTTCTTGAGTGTCAGCAGGCGCCCAAAACCAGCCACGAAGTGGCGCCTGAAAACCAGCCATTTTGAGGGAGACCAGATTCGGGATCGTAAGTTCAGCTCCAGGTATTTTCATGTCCAACCTGGAGGGACCTTACGGCCTGGTTCAATTCCGGGTAACAGTTTCGCCTTCGTCGGAGGCAAATTGGGC
>CAZFGM010000880.1:0-2779 GCA_964518515.1 uncultured Alcaligenaceae bacterium
CAAGATTGATATTGGCCAGTAGATGGCGGCGAGGCAATTGCTCAGCAGGGGCCGCTGCAGCCTGTGAAGACTGGGTAGTGGGAGTGTCATGTGATGTTGAACTGGAATCCACGTTTCCGGTACACCCGATTGATATCAACGCAATCAGCGCTGCTTCGGCTACCAACCACTTATCTCGGTTCATACGAACATCCTCCGGCGCATGAAGTTTTCACGTCCAACTTGAATCGACTCGACTCGGCTCGCATTCCGGAGAGCTCAACCTGATCCACGCGTCGTGTCCAGGGCGATGGGCCGTCAAAATGCACGTCATGGCAACTCACGATGGCGGCTCGATTCTCACGAACTTCACGAAGGCCCCCGGTGGCCCGTCGCTCGTCTTAGATCTTATCACGACGCCCAAAAACCCGCTGAATCAACCGAAAAGCCGCCGAGCGCGGCCTAGCGCATGTTTACCTTTTTTCTTGTAAGTACTTGATTTCACGGGGGCGGTTTCCCGGTTTGGTCACTACATGACGGTCTCCTGGCCCTCCGGCGGTTGCGGCGGATCCAGTCGCGTGATGCCCAGCGCCTTCAGAACCTCGCTCGCATGCTGGCTGCCTCGGGTGACACACAGCTTGCGGCCCAGGGTCGTTTTCACTTCCACGCAGCGCACCGTCTCCAGAGCTCGCCAGGCAAACGGCGAGGAAAGAGCACTGCCCGCTTGGCTCAACTTCTTCTCCGTCGCCCGATCCAGCAGGAAGGCCAGGGCAGCGACGAACACATGCGCTCGCACGCGGTTGTCCCGGCGATGGTGGACCGGCCGCACCTCCAGCACATGCTTCAGGTGCGCAAAGCCCCGTTCCACCTCATTGAGATCCTTGTAGGCACTGACCACGTCCACGGCCGACAGCCCCGCCTCCTCGGTCTGCAACACGTACTTTCCCTCATACGCCTTCTCGCGCTCCAAATACACCCGATGCTCGAAAAAGCAAAATTTCCCCTTCCGCAACGCCCAATCGAAATAGCGATGTCCGTGATGCTTCCGCAAGCAGCGCGCCGCCGCCGCTCCAATCTTCTCCGGCTCCTTCAGTTCCCCCTTGTCCACCCGCTGCTGTAAGGCCTCCAGTTCCTTTCGCGCTCGCTCCATCGACAGTTCTCGCATGCTGCGCTCGTACTGCTCCCGTTCCTCGCTGTGCACCACCAAGATCCGTACCCCGGGCTCCTTCCCTGCCACTTCCTGCACCCGCGTCTTCGGAGGCGTGGCCTTTTCCCCAGCCGTGATCCCGACCGGGCAATCCTGCCACTGCCCCCGCCGCTCCGCCTCCTGGATGTAGTCGTAGATGCTGGCGTCGCCGGCGCTGCAATCCCACCACGTATCCCCACCCGTCCTTCCGCAGCCTCTCCAGATTCGGCACGTTCACCATGCCGCGGTCTCCCACAAATATCACTCGCCCCAACGCGAATCGTTTTCCTAAATCCTCCAGCACCTCCTGCACCGTGGTCTGATCCAGGCGATTGCCGGCAAACACCTGGTGCGCGATCGGCCAACCGTCCACCATCACCACCCCCACCAGGATCTGTCGCTTCCGCGGCTTGCCATCCCGACTGTATCCGAACTGCCCCAGTTGCCCCGGGCCCCGGCCCTCGAAGTAGGTCGAGGTGAGGTCGTAAAACACCAGATCCGCCTGCAGGCTGAACAGATTGCGCAGTTCCAGATAAATCTCTTTCTCGATGCGGGCCTTTTCCGCCAACAGATCATCCAAGGTCTGATACCACAGACGCAATTGCTCGAAACTCACTTTCACCCGCCGCCACTGCTTCCATTGCGGCACCCAGCGCCTCCCCTCGCCCGTGCACACGTAGAAATCCTCCAGCCACTGGGCCAAGGCGTGCTCGCTGCCGGGCCGCGTCAGGCGGTTGGCCACCAGCGGAAAGACCCGTTCCGACAACGGCTGACCGTGACGCAGGCGGCGGCGCGGGCCATCCAGGATGGCCCCCAACTGCAATTCCCCGAACAGATGGGAAGCCGCCAGAAGGGGTCCCCACGTCCAGGCCTGCGGCGTAGAAATCTCCTCGGCGCGGACCCAGCCGGGGGAGGGATCCTCGGCCTGCAGGAGACGGACCAAGGAATCCAGGTGGGGAGCCAGCAAATCCTTCCGTCCCAGATGGGCCACCACGCGCTGTTTGACTTTGCCGCCCTGGCGGAAACTCTCCACCAGGCGGAGGTAGCAATGGCGGCCGCCGGCGGCTTTGACCTCGCGGAGGAACATCTGAATAGTCCACTACGATACTACCCTTTCTGACCCAGTAAATCAATAGGAATTATAGGGTATACGGGAAAAAGTGTGTCACTACATTTTTTCCAAAACAGAAACGCGCTGTAATGTTTTCAATGGCTTGCCGGCGACGGAGGCCCAAAAAAGTTAAACATGCGCTAGCAGTCCCACTAGGCTAGCAGCTCCGCAACAGGCGTCCTGGTTGCCTTGGCGGATGTTCGCGCGCCCCTAGTGTGGACGGGGTTTCGGCGCCGGCCAGTACTAAACGTACTGCCAGGGTCGGTCCCTGAACAACTTGTTGCCTGTGGCGCAGGGCTGCGAGGATTTTTCGGTGCGGCTGAAACAAATTCCATCCGAGCGCCACGAGCATGTCGTAAAGTTGTGCCGCAATTATACCGCATTAATCCATTGATCCGCATTTAATCTGGTCCAGATAAGTCCAGATCCGGCATCATAAGGTCACGGTTGAGAGGTGTTGCCATGAAACGGGCATTACTGATGCTGGTCTTGTTGGGCTGCTC
>CAZFGM010000881.1:0-2778 GCA_964518515.1 uncultured Alcaligenaceae bacterium
TCTGGGCGGCCAGACGGATTTGCTCGGCTACGCGCGCCAGGCTCGGAACCGCGCTGTCCAGCAGCTCCAGACGAAACCCCTGGTTCAAGCGATCGCGGAGGGCGATTATTTTTTCCGGTAGCGGCGGTCCGGCAAAAACCCCTTCGGCAGGGATCGGCGTGATTTTCCCGAGGATGCCCTCCAGCCCTTCTTGCCCGGCGAGAGGGAAAAAAGTGATGTGCCACCACTGGGGTCCCGGCCGGTTTTCGGTCACCGGCAGCAATCGGCGACTTTGGCCTGGTTTGCCAGCCAGCACCTCGGGAGGGGGCGCCAGGGCGGTTTGGACGATTTCCGTCCAGGACGCCGCAGCATCGCGCGGCCGGCGCCGGCACGTCAAACCGCGCACGTCGCGACCGGCAAGCCCGGTCAAATTTTCCCAGGCCCGGTTGACAAACACCAACCGGCGCCGCCGGTTGAGCACAAACAGGGCCTCGGTGCCGCGCTGGAAAAAACCTTGCCAGCGAAATTCCTCCGCGCTGGCCGCCGCCGCCTCCCGGTTATTCCCTGGTCGTGCCATGGCTTGACTGCGGGTAGTGAGTGGTGGAGTGGTGAGTGGTTATACTGCACGCGGCCGAAATTGCGGCATTTCATTTAGCCGGCGAGCTTGCTCGCCGCGGCCAGCATCCACGGCGAGCAAGCTCGCCAGCTAAATAATGTCTCCATCCATCCCGCTCGCGGAATAAAAATAATACGTGTGGTGGTGTTGAACCGCTTTCAATTCACCACCCACCACTCCACTACTCACTACTCACCAGAATTTGGACATGGCGTAAAGCACGACGCCAATGGCCAGCAAAAATCCCGCCATGCGCAGCCCCCAGCGAAAGGCCTCGCGCAGAATGGCGTCCCAGTCGTCGAAACGGGTGGCGCTGTAAACCAGGCTGACCACGACGACGAGAATCGGCAAATGCCAGTACATGGACACCCCCAGAAGGACGGCCCACATCATGGTGGCGCCTCCTCGGTCCCCGGAAGGCCGGTGTTGCGCGGTAGGGCGCTGGCGGCCGCGTACGCCGGCCCGGCAAAGGCGTCATAAATGACCAGGATGTTCAGCACGCCGGCCACCACCGTGTACACCCAGGCCACGTCCACCGTCTTGTCGCGGATGCGGATGTATTCCCAATCCTTGGGCTCGTCGTCAAAATTGCGCGGCCCGCGCTGGAAATGGTGCCAGAACGGACTGGTTTGCTCCGACGGCACCGGCAGGTCCATATATTGCCACAGCGCCGGCCAGGCCGGAATACCGATCCAGAACTGCCCGGCAAACTGCCAGCGATGCTGCAGGATATTGGTCAAGGGCGGCACCGGTCCCCCCCGCGCCACCGCCGGCAAATACACGTTCCGCCAATCCCCCAGCGCCTGGCCGGTAAAAAACAAGCCCAGCAAGGCGACCAGGAAAAACACCCCCTTGCTGACACGTCCCTGGGCGATCTGGCCCAGGCCGGGCACCAGGTAACTGAGGATGCCGCCGACCACGGAAAAACGCCGCTGGGGCAAGACCATCGTTTCGGCCGACACAGGACTGACCGCAGGCATTACGACTCCTTGGAGGGTTCCACATCCTTATTCGCCGGCCGCCGGGAAATATTCCACACTCCCGCCGGAAGGGATGCGCTCGGGGGTATTTGCCAATTTCTCTATTCTAAAGAAGTAGGGAGGAGAGGGAAAGTGCAGGGCCAGAGAAGCCGGAGGGAAAAAGGAAACGAAAACTAGAGGTGGGGAGGGTCTGCCATCGTGGCGGACCTTGGCCCAGAGGGCCTGCAGCTTGGCGTGCGAGGCGGCCAGCTTGGCCTGGACGTGCGGCGGGTGGCCGCCAGCCGCGCGCTCCAATGGCCTTTCTTTGAAGCGAAAAAGAAGCAGCGGATAATGGACAAGACAGGCAAAGGCGGGTCCTGTTTCGCGCTCGGGTATCTTGGTTGGGCCAGTTTCGCGCACGCCGTATCTTGGCTAGGGGTGACCCTTGCCAGGAAACTGCGTGCGTGAAACGGGTGGCCCGACTCAACTTCCCTCCGGGCATTCCGCGGCGAGTTTGCGGTAAATCTCGAGGCAGCGCTGGAACGTACGGTGGGCTTCCTGAATCTCGGCCGGAATGATGGCCGCAGCACGCGGTTTTTTGCCGTCCGGACCTTTCGGAGCAAACTGACGATCAATAGTGCTAAGGGGCAGCTTGGCCGGATCGCCGCGCTCGCGCCACAGTTGCTCGATGGTGCCGATGCACCACAGAGCGCTTTTGCGCGAGGCCCGGATCGGCTTGCCGTCCACGATCACGGTCACCGGATTGGTGTGCATCTGCGGGAAGTGTCGCAGTGCAACCCAGCTCGAGCGGTCGATCTTGATGTCGAAAGTAAGGTCGTGCTCCTTGTCGTCGGCGGGGATTTCCTTGGAGGCGACGGCCTTGCCGTTGACGACGACTTCCACGAGGCGCATTTTGCCGGGCGGCACCTGGCCGCCGGCGGAAGTGCCCAGGGCAACCTCCGAGCCAAAGGCCACGCGGGCCTTCACCTTTACGACCTCGCCTTGGTCCAGTTTCACCTTGTCGCCGGGCGATTTTCCTTCGACGGTGAATAGCAAAGCGTGGGCGTAGCCATCGGAGACGTACGACCGGCCCTTGGCCAGACCTTCGCTCCAGGCGGCGAAATCGATCTTATCGATCTTGCCGAGCTGGACGTAGACGCGGCCCTGGCCGACGCGGCTGCCGGAGATGCAGGGGAAATCGGTCTCGCCGCTGGCCTTGAGGGG
>CAZFGM010000882.1:0-1344 GCA_964518515.1 uncultured Alcaligenaceae bacterium
TCCAGCTTGGCGAACCCATGCCATGTAACCAGACCCATCATGGCCTCCTGAGAGTGTTTGTAGCAGTTCTCGGTGTGAATTGTCTCCCCCAGGCGGAAAGAAATCGTCAGGTCAAGAGTCGGCAAACGCACGGTTTGATCTTTCAAACTGACCAGGTACATCTCGATCCGGCTGCGGGCGGCGTTGAACACCGCGCAATGGGCAAAGGCGGAAACGTCGAAATTGGCCCCAAGTTCCCGATTGAGGCGCACCAGCAGATTGCGATTGAAAGCCGCGGTCACGCCCTGGGAATCGTCGTAGGCGGGAATCAGGATCGCCTCCTCTTTGAGCGGATCAAAGCCCAGAAGAAAGCGATCCTGAGGTCGCAGCGTTTGCCGCACCAGGGTGAAGAAACGGCGAATTCCTTCCTCGTCGAAATTGCCGATGGTCGAACCCAGGAACGCCACAAGGCGCGGCGGCCCCTGCCAATTTTCCAGATAGCGCAAACCGTCGGCAAATTCCCCCGCCAGGCCCACGAAGCGGAGCCCGGGATACTCCCGCAGCAAGGGCCGGGCGGCATCCGCCATGGCCGCCGGGGCCAGATCGACGGCGTAATAAGCCAACACCGGCTGGCGGCGCAAACAGGCCTCCAGCAGCAAGCGCGTTTTCGGCCCGCAACCGCTGCCCAGTTCCACCAGGGTCAGCGGAAGGGAGCAGTGGTCCACGATCGCTGCCACGTTCTGGCGCAGGATACCGGTTTCCACTCGGGTAAGATAATACTCCGGCAAAGCGCAAATCTTCTCGAACAAGGTCATGCCCGCGGCATCGTAAAAATACTTGCAGGGCAGGGTCCGCGGTAGGGCGGTCAACCCGCGGCGCACGTCCTCCGCCAGGTTATTGGTGGGATTTTGCAGAACAATGCAGGAATAAGGGGCGGGATCTTGCATGCTTATTGTTGTAGCGACCGCGACGGTAAAAGGGAAAGTGACAGGGCATCGACAATCACCGCATAGCACACGTGCGAAACCCGGCCAGGACGTCGCGGCGGTGCGGAGCGAAGAAATTGCGATAGGTATTGCGCACCAGGCGGGCGCGGGTGGCGAAGGCGCCGCCGCGCAGCACCTTGTGCGTGCCGCCAAACCAGGGCGCCGAATATTCCTTGTAGGGATCAACGACGAAACCCGGAAAGGGGCCGAAGGCGCTGGACGTCCATTGCCAGACGTTGCCGAGCATCTGCCGCATGCCGTAGGCGCTGTCGCCGGCGGCCAGGGCGTGGACCGGCAAGGTCTCGGCCTGCCATAAATCGAGATTGGCATGCGCCGGCGTGGGCGGGTCATCGCCCCAGGGATAAAGGCGTTTTCGCCC
>CAZFGM010000882.1:1444-2777 GCA_964518515.1 uncultured Alcaligenaceae bacterium
TGGCATGCGCCGGCGTGGGCGGGTCATCGCCCCAGGGATAAAGGCGTTTTCGCCCATTCGGCGGCTCCGCCGCCGCCAGCTCCCTGTTCGGCGCGGGTCTCCCGACCCCGCCGATGCCCTGACCGAAGTTCCCCCCCCTTGAGACCTCCGGTCGGTCCGTCGGCGGGGTCGGGAGACCCGCGCCGAACCAAGGACCCGCGTCCAACAGGTCACGTGGTTCCGTCGATGCCGCCAGCTCCCATTCCGCTTCGGTGGGCAACCGCTGTCCCGCCCAGCGGCAGTAGGCCTCCGCTTCGAACCAGTTGACATGGATTACAGGGGCCTCGTCGTGCAAGAGAACGAAGCGGTCGAAAACACGCTGTTGCCAATTTCTGTCGAGGCCTCGGCGCCAGTAAACAGGATGCGTGGCTTGGACCTGTTCGCGCCAGGCCCAACCCGCTTCACTCCACAGGTCGCGGCGGACATAACCGCCATCGTCCACGAACGCCGCGAATTGACGATTGGTCACCTGGGTGCGGGCCATGCGGAACGGGGCGACCTGTATGGGATGGGCCCATTTTTCGTTGTCGAAAACGAACGGCATATCCGGCGTCCCGCCGAGCCAGAAAGTGCCGCCGGGAATGGTGACGTCGCCGGTACAAGGGTCGGAAGAGGTATAGGTTGCTCCCGCGAAATCGCCAAGCGAGGTACCCGGCGCTCGCATCTTGGCCTTCCCCGGTGGAGCGGCATAGCCCAGCGTTTGCCGCATGTACACGAAGGCCTCGCAATGCATGTCCTCGTGGAAGGTAACCAGGTTGGCAAAATATTGCACCCGCGGGTCCGCCGGGTCCTGGGCCAGGCGCTGCTCGACCCGCTGCAGAATCCCTTGCATGTATTGCAGGGTGCCGGCCCGCGATGGCAAAGGCAACTGCCAGCGCGTGCGGTGGGCCACGCCGGCGGAATCGTAAAGCTGGTCCGCTTCCGGCCAGAGCGGTTTCTGCCCGCCCAGGTGGCGCAAGATCCAGTATTCCTGAAACCAGGCGATATGACCCAACTCCCAGAGAAAAGGATTGACGATGGGTTGGTAAGGAAAGTGCAACTGCTCATCGCGCAAATCCGCGACGAGGGAAAGAAGATGCGTCCGTGCGTCGCGCAGCCGGGCAACCTGGTCGCAAGGGGGAGGCATAAATCCGAAATCCGAATGTCGAAATCCGAAACAAATCCAAAATCCAAAATCCGAAACAAAACAAATCGGGGGTTTAAATTTTTCGTAACCGTTCACCTATCTTTTATTCCCGAGGTAATTCGGCTGTGGGGCAGGATTCCGATCCTGCCAACCCCGGCAGGATCGGAA
>CAZFGM010000883.1:0-2776 GCA_964518515.1 uncultured Alcaligenaceae bacterium
TCCTGGGCCTGCAGGAAATGCTGGTCTACTTTGACCCGTGGATGGCCGGCGTCGTTCTGCCCACCTTCATCATCGTCGGCCTGATCGCCCTGCCCTACATCGACTTCAACCAGAAGGGCAACGGCTACTTCACCTTCAGCCAGCGGAAATTCTCGGTCACGATGTTCCTGTTCGGCTTCGTGGTCCTGTGGGTGACGCTGATCGTTCTAGGCACGTTCCTGCGCGGGCCGAACTGGAACTTCTTCGGGCCGTTCGAGGAATGGGACGTGAACAAGAACGTGCCGCTGGTGAACGTCAACCTGTCGGAAATGTTCTGGCTGGACTGGCTGGGTCAGGCGATGGAAGGCATGCCGTGGTATTGGCGCGAGCTGCCGGGCATTCTGTTGACCGTGGGTTATCTGCTGGCCCTGCCGCCGCTGTTGGCCAAGACCATCCTGCGGCCGTTCTTCGTCCGCATGGGTTTTATCCGCTTTTTCCTGTTGGTCACGCTGATCCAGTTCATGGCGGCCCTGCCCATCAAGATGGTGCTGCGCTGGACCATCAACCTGAAATACATTGTGTTCATTCCCGAGGCGTTCTTCAATATCTAGGAGGAAAATTCGAATATCGAAATCCGAAATCCGAAACAAATTCGAAATCCGAAATTCAAAAGCGAGAAACTTGCCACGATTCTTGGCTCTGATTTGGACATTCGGATTTCGGATTTGTTTCGGATTTCGATATTCGGGTTTCGAATTTTTTCGGCCATGGCTGCGACCGACCAAACTTATCGCAATCAGCGCCAGCTGGATTTCGTGTTCGCGGCGTCGTCCCTGGCGATGCTGGGCAGCATCGTGTGGATGTTCGCCCAGGATTACTACACCGGCTACAAGCCGGAGCAGCGGGTGTTCCGCGACGTGGAGACAGCCCTGGCCATGCGCAAGGCCCTGGACGAGCTGCCCGAGCCGGAAGATTACTTGAGAGCGGAAAAAGCGCTGGCGGAGGCGCAGGTCAAATTGGAGCCCGGTGTGAAAAAAACCGCCCTGGAAATGGCTGGCCGGCTGGGGCAAGATCAAGCGGACCTTATCACCACGGTTGCCAAGGAAAAGGACCTGGAAAAACTGGAGAAGCGCCAGCGGCTACTATACCAGGACGCCGGCAAGATGAAGACGCACTTGCAAGGCCAGGCGCCGCTTACCGACCTTTTGGATGGCATTCTGGAGAGCATGGATGTGGCGGCCAAGAAAATGCAAGCCGCCGCCAAGCCGCCAAAAAAAGAGGGCGCCAAGAAGGAAGTGCCCCTACTAAGCGCCAAGGATTTTCAGGAGCTGAAAAAAACCCTGGACCATCTGCACAAGGCTATTGGCGAGACCCGCGATGAAGAGGCCATCGCCCGGCTCAAAAAAGAAATCGCCGCCCTCATGCCGGCCAAGGAAAAGGCCGACGCCCGTTTCCAGAGCGTCAAATCCGACCTGGATTCACGCACCAGCTTCTACAACCAGGCCGTGGAACACAACAAGAAAGACCTGGCGCAGCGATACAAGCAAGACATGGAACGTCTTACCAAGGAATGGGACACGGCCCAGGCCGACAAGGACAAACATACCACCGATCTCAGGAGCAAGCAGAACGAGCTTTTGCACATGGAAAAGCCGTTGAACGACGCCCTACTCACTTTGAAAAACCTCAACAACAAGTTCGATGCCGGGATTCGCCTGGCCCAGAAAAAGAAGTGGGGCCCCGGCGACGTCGTCCGGGCCTTGCCCATCCTCGACGGCTTCGCCTCGCCCTACAAAATCCATCAGTTCGTCATCGACGACATTCCCATCGATTACAATTTCAAACACGTGACCCGCTTCGACCGCTGCATGACCTGCCACCAGGGGATCGCCAACCCCGATTTTTCCCGCGAGCGGCTGAACGCCTTGCGCGAAGCTGTTCCGGGGGAACTCCGGGAAAAGCTGCGCGAAGCCAAGGGCCTCTTGAAACGACGGCTCAAGGCCCTCGAGGGACTGGAAGAGGCCAAGACCCTGCCCAAGCCCAATCAGCTCCAGCTGATTACCATTCCCGAGAGCCGCCTGACCGACGCCCGCGTCAGCGAATTCTGCGCCCATCCGCGGCTGGACCTGTTCGTCGGCCCCAACAGCAAGCACCCGGCCGAGAAGTTCGGCTGCACCTCGTGCCACATGGGCCAGGGCAGCGCCACCTCGTTCGTCTTGGCGTCGCACAGCCCCACCGATGCCACCACGCAGAAACGCTGGAACAAGGAGCATGGCTGGAGCTTCGAGCCCCACGGCAATTACATGTGGGACTTTCCCATGCTGCCGCAGCGGTTCATCGAGTCGTCGTGCCTGAAATGCCATCACCAGGTCACCGACCTGATCACCTCGGATAATCGCAACGAGGCGCCCAAGCTGCTGCGCGGCTTCAACCTGATCAAGGAGTTCGGCTGTTACGGCTGTCATGAAATCCAGGGGCGCAAGGCCGGCCGCAACGTCGGCCCGGACCTGCGCCTCGAACCGTATCCGCCCCGCGAGGACCTCATGCCCGCCGAGGTCGTCAAGCTCGACGCCGATCCGGAAAACGCCCCCGGCCAGTTGCGCAAAGTCGGCCCCAGCCTGTTCCGTGTGAGCGAAAAAGTCAGCAAGGACTGGACCGTCAAATGGCTCAAGGCCCCGCGCGCCTTCCGGCCCGACACCAAGATGCCCCACTTCTACGGGCTCAGCAATAATCATCCCGATTATCTGCCCAAGGAACAGAAGGCGTTTCCCGATGCGGAAATCCAGGCCATGGCCGC
>CAZFGM010000884.1:0-2771 GCA_964518515.1 uncultured Alcaligenaceae bacterium
TATTCGAGGTCTTCGGCCTTGCGGATTTCGCCGGCGAGATGGAAATGCGCCGGCATGGTTCGGGCCGTCTTCTCGTCGGCCAGTTTCAGCGTGCTTTGATCGACCACGGCGACCAGCAAAACCGACGGCGCTTTTTCTTTCTTTTCCGTGTGCGTCTTGAAAAAGACCTCGACCGGATCGCCGGGGCGATATTCCTCCTTGTCGGCGTCGATGTTGACGTGCAGTTTCTCTACCGGCCGGCGATAGATGAGTCGCTCGGCGACGGGGGCGAGCCGAGGTCCGTGAGGACCCGGGTTAGAAGCGCCGGCCGGAACCTCGAACACCGTGACGCGGTGGACACCGCTGACGCCGGGGGCGGCCTTGAGCGTGACTTTGGCCGGCTGCCCCGGCTGGACCAGCACCTTGGCCGAGATGTCGATCAGCCGGCCCCGGCAATAAAGGCCGGCGACGAGCTGCCGCGCCTTCCGCCCGCTGTGCAGAATAACCTCGATCTTGTCCCCGAACACGCCCTGGGGAATGGTCAGGACGACGCCGTCATCTTCGACTTGCGGCAAGGGAAAGGCGCCGTCGATGCCGATGGGCGAATCGAGGCGCAGCTCGTATTTCTGGCCGGCCAGGGGCACGAACTCGAAGCGGCCCAGCCCCTGGTTGACGCCGGGATCATCGTTGTCGTGCAGGGTTTCGACGCGGGCGATGTCCTTGCCGGCGCGATCGACGAGCCGGCCGCGCAACTCAGCCGGCTTGCCGCGCGGCGTCGTGGCCTGGAAGTAGACGCGGTTGGGCACGCCCGCCACCAGGACGCCGCCTTCCGGAAAGTATGCGACGTTCAGCTTTCTAAGGATGATAGGAATGGCCGGGACCACGGTTTCCGGCACGCCGCCGTCATCGACCACAACCGCCAGGCTGGCCTCGCCCTTGTCGATTTTTTCTGGAAGCTTGAAGGTGAGAGTCACCTGGCCGTCCGCGCCCAGAACCTTTTCCGGTATTTTTTCTTTGAAATCGTCCACGCGCAGCTCGGCGCTGATCTTGCCGGTGACCGCGGCCCCGCCTTCGGCCTTGGCGACCTTGACTTGGGCCACGACTTCGTCCCCCGGCCCGTAGGATTTGCGGTGGAAGACGATTTCCTTATTAAGCCGGGGGCGCTGGTAGCGGTTGACCAGGATCTTGCGCTGTTCGGGCAACGCGCGGTTCTGGCCTTCACTGACGGAGAGGGTGTATTCGCCGCCGGGCAGGTCGGCGGGCAAGGGGAAGGCGCCTGCGGCGATGCCCTTGAGCGGCTGGCCGTCGGGGCCTTTGAGCAGCTCGTGGCCGTCGGGGCCACGAACCCGGGCTGCCAGGTCGCCCTTAGCGATCTCCTTGCCCTGGGCGTTGGTGAGGGCAAAGCGCAGGTGCAAATCCTCCTGGGCCGGCTTGAGACTGAAACGCTCGAGCGTGAGCGCGCGGAAACGCACCACTTCGCCGGGCCGGTACATGGGCCGGTCGGTCACCAGGTGGGTGCGATAGAGCCCCGTGACCAGCGGCAGCCGTTCGCCGAGCCGGACGGTTTCCTCCCCCTGCACGGCGAGGATTTCCAGGATCGGCTGGGTGCGGGGCTTGAGGGGAACTTCGGGGCCCAGGTCCAGCTTGATCTTGTCGGCGGCTTTCACCTCTTTTTCCACCAGCGGCTCTTTGGTGACGTCGTCCAGCACGCGCAGCTTGAGGGCCGTGTCTTTCTGGTCGTCGGCGTCTTTTCTTTCCAGCTCGATGTCATAGACATTGCGGCGGCCGGCCTGGAAATTTTTCGGGCCGGAGATGACGACCTTCATCTTCTTGTCGGCGACGGTGCGCTTGACCTTTTCCGATTCGGCTTCCCAGGATTTGAGGACGGCGCGAATTTTTTCCTGGATGGCGCGGATTTCCTCGCGCGACTGCTGGAGGTCATTGTCGAAATTGGCCTGATGTTTTTCTAAATCGTTCTTGGCGCCGGCCAGTTTTTCTTCGGCGGTCCAAACCTGGCTTTTGTGATAGAGCCAACCCCACAAGCCGTAGCCGGACCCACCGAGGACGAGCAGCAGGATGGAGGCGGCCAGGGCCCAGCGGCCCCAGCGCGCGGCCGGCCGCGGCGGCGCGGCGACCGGTTGCGGTGCCGGCGCCAGCGGCGTTACGGCGGGTTCCGCGGCCGGCGCCGGCGGCGTGAACTTCACCTCGGCAAACTCCGTCTTGGCGGCCACGGCCAGAAGCTGCTGCTGCTGCCGCGCCTTCTCCAGCGCGGTCCGGCAGGCTTCGCACGAGGCCAAATGGGCCTCGACCTCCCCGCGCTCGGTGTCCTCTAAAAGGTCGTACAAAGAAGGCAAAAGTTTCGGCTGGCAAGATTCGCAGGGAGTCATGAGATCATCTCCAACCAGTGGTGGTGAGTGCGGCGAGCCGAGGTCCGTAAGGACCCGGGTTCTTACGGACCTCGGCTCGCCGCACTCACCCGGGTCCTTACGGACCTCGGCTCGCCACACCATCACGCCAATAAATGCCGCAATTTCTCCAGGGCGGTGCGCATGTGGGTCTTGACGGTCCCGACCGGGCATTGGCGCCAGGCGGCGATTTCCTCGTAGGTCATGTCGCCGTTTTGCCGCAGCAAAAAAACTTCCTTCTCTTCCTCACGTAATTCGAGGATGGCCCGGCGCAGGCGCTCGACCGCTTCCTTGTGTTCGAGGACCTGCCCCGGCAGCGGTTCCTTGCCGGCCATGGTGAACTCCTCGGCGCCCAGGGGCTGGGCCCGGCGATGCCAGGCGCTGCGC
>CAZFGM010000885.1:0-2764 GCA_964518515.1 uncultured Alcaligenaceae bacterium
GCGGAGAAGACCCGCCGGTGGTAAATGGCTGCCGTTTGGCCATTACCACGGCGCCGAGGAGGTCCGGGCATGCCCAGTCTCAAACCCGTATCAAGGCGTGAGCTGGTGCGCAAGTTGAAGGCCCTGGGCTTCGAAGGGCCCTCCGTGGAGGAAGGCACCAGTGGATGCGTCAAGCCGGCTTGCGCCTTACGATTCCCAATCCCCATCGCGGCGCAATCGATCCCGGGCTCATTCGGCGGATCCTGCGCCGGGCCGGTATCGGCCTTGATGAATGGCTTAGCGCCTGAGATCTGGCAAAAAGCGGCACCATCATCATTTTTTGAGCTTCTTCAAAGCTTCAGCGGTAGCTCGGGCCGCCACCACCAGGACGTTGCTGTCCAACACCACTCTTACCGCCGTCGAATTACCCATGGGCTCCCTGTGCTGTCAAATCCGCCTGTCAATTTGGCGCCCATCTCGGATGACTTCATATCATCGTGGCCTTGCCGAGGAAAACCGTTGCGGACACTTCCTTTCCCTCCCGGTTACAGCTTCACCAAGGTGCTGGCCGGCCACCAGGCATGCGCTGATACAATGCGGGCAATAGACGCGAACGGGCACGGGTTACGCCTCCAACAGCAACGGTTCCGGAAACTCTTGCTTTCCCCCTCGGCGCCGTCCGGCTACGCTCCTCTTTTTTCGAGCATCGCTTCCAGGCTCTCCGCCACCAAGCGGGCGCGACTTAGACCCCGTTCCTTCGCCAGCGCATCCAGTCGCTTCAGCAAGGCAGCTTCGATCTGCACAGCCAAGGTCTTGACCGGCTTGGTAAGGTTCGGCCGGGCACGGCGTCGTTTTGTCACGGCGGCGCGCCATGCCCTTTCCTCGGCCGGAGTCATCTCGCGAAAGGTGTCCCCGATATTTTCTCGGTCGAATTCCAAGGTGGCCTCGGCCAGCTCGTCCGTCGTCATTTCCCAGTATGGCTTTTTTGGCTTGCTCATCTCTTCCCCCGGCGCTCGCGACGCTTTTCAGTATCGGTCAAAGGGCGAGCATGAATCACATAGGCTGTGCCATCCTCGTCCAGCACGTAAATCACCTGCAGCCAGCGGCCGCCCTGGCCACGACCGACGGCGCGGTAGTTGCCATCGCCGCGATGGCGCGGCTTGCTGCCGCGAACAACTTTTTCGGCCTCTTGCAGGACGACGCCGTGATGCGCTATGTGCTCTTCATTCCAGTCATTCCAGCTGAACCACCCGATGGGCAGTAAAAGTCTGGCCACATTTCTGGCAGCGAACAGTTCCGCCAAGCTGCTGGTCTGCCACCAGGCAAGCGGTGATGCAATGCGGGCAATAGACGCGAACTGGCACGGGTTGCGCTTCCAACAGCAACGGTTCCGGACACTCTTGCTTTCGCCCACAGCGTATTGTATCTTGAGCGTGGACTTCCAATGTCTCCGCTAGTCGAGACGGTCGTTTTGCGGCGGCGCCACGTCCGGCACCGCCGCCAGATACTTGTCGAAGGCCTCGCGGCGGCCAGCGTCCGCTTCACGGCGCAGGTAATCCATCGTCAACATCACCGCCAGCTTCTCGCCGGCGGCACTGGCGAGGAACTGGCTCACCGAGTAGCCTTCCTTGGCGGCGAGGGCTTCGATGTTCTTCTTCAGCGATTCCGGCAGCTGGATGGTCAACGTGCTCATGTTATTTTCCTATCAGGGTCAGGAAGTCACGGGGAGACAGCCCGGTGACGCCCAGGCCGGCGGTTCCGGACGCGCCCTTCACCTAGCGGCGACGTTCGTCACTTCTGAATTCCCTGATGTATTCGAGGTTGGTCTTGAACTGCGTTTGGAGAACATCGTGAGTGTGCCGCAAGTCCTGAATTTCGGAAGCACCCACCTGCGACCCATCTTGAAGAGACAGGGGCTTGCCTGTCCTTGCGATAATCTGCTCACTGTTTTCCAGAACCGAATCAACATCGGCAAGACGGTTGGTCAAGGTGCTGGCATTTGTTCGTGTCGAGATGTTCCAGAATTCCTCGGCGTCTCGGAAGGCGAGAAGTTCAACCGTTCCTTGCCTTGTTTTAGTAAGAGCTTTTGAAGCCAGGAGTCGGGCGAGAATCTCCCGTGCCGGTCTGGAAAAGTCAATGGCTTGGCCGTCCAGTTCCAATCCATTTTGTTGCAGTTCCGTGGCAGCGATCTTTCCTGCTTCGGTCAGCCGGTAAGTCCCTTTGCGCACTTTCTGGAACCACCCGCGCGCGCCTAGGCCCTCCTTCCTTCGTAGCAGTTTGCAGGTCCGATCGGAGTCAGGATGCTTGGATTCAAACCCCTGCAATCCGAAGGTATCCGGAAATCGTGACCACGCAGCGATCACAAGCTCTTCGGCAGAAAAAGTTCTCTTCGACTTTTGAAGCTCAGAAGCCGCCAGCAACAACTTTTGTCCGGCATTAAGGTTGTTCGTCATAAGCATCTCCCGGCTAACTGCCAGGTAACGTGCCTTCATCCAAGAAGCTTTGCAGGTCTGCGACTGCCTTTTCTTGCATTCTCACCGCCTCGTCACGCCAACGGCGCTCCATCTCGTCATATGGAAGTTCCTCGCCGATGCGAAAGGCGTGGCTGAGCTTAATCTTGACCAACACTTCAATATACCTCTCAAGGAGGTACACGCGCCATTGGGGACTTCGCAGCCCGTGGCCGCGAGCTTCGTCCAGGTATCGACGCGCAAGCGGGCTGGACATGTTGTGGGCTGCCCCCCGTTTTTTGGTCCACCCGAAATGGGAGTCTTCTACCCTATGG
>CAZFGM010000886.1:0-2764 GCA_964518515.1 uncultured Alcaligenaceae bacterium
CCGCGAGAAAACCTCGGCCCGAAAAGGCTACAAGGAAGTTTCGCTGGCCTCCACCAAGATTGGCTCGCAGAAAGCCCGCGGCACCAGCTCCGGCGAAGTGGACGCCAAAACCCTGCAAAAGATCAAGCCCAAGGAAGGCGCACACGCCCCGGTCGTTCAGGCCAGCAAGCTGTCCCCCGCCGTCCACGATCTGGTGCGTTACATTTACGACGAAGCCACCCACGCTTTGACCAGTTCGGTGGCGGCCAAGATCACTGCCAACGGCATCGAGACGCCCCTGGGCATCTTGACCCTGGGGCAGATCGAGAAGGGCGAAATGATCCTCATGGAGCTGTACGAGGTCGTGCAGAAAAAAAAGAAGAATCGCGCGGAAATGGAACGGCTCACCGGGGAGTTTTACACGGCCATTCCGCACCGCATCGGCCGCACCCGCGCCGCCGTGGACACCGCCGTCATCGAGACCCTCGAAGTCTTCGAGCAGAAGCAAAATATCCTGCAGCTCATGAAAGACATGCTGCAAGTCAACGGCGAAGGCGGCAACGTCCTCTTCGACGCCCGCGCCGATCAGGAATACGAGGCCCTCGGCTGCCAGGTCGAGGGGATCGAGCCGGCCAACCCCAAGTTCCGCGAGCTGGCCCAGTACGTCGTCAAGAGCCAGATCAAAACCACCAACATCCAGGTCAAGAATATTTTCAGCCTCAAACGCAAGAGCGAATGGGACGCCTTCACCAACGCCATCGGCAACCAGCGCATGCTGTTTCACGGGTCGCGGATTCAGAACTGGGTGGGTATCCTGTCGCGCGGCATCTTGCTGCCGAAAATCGTGGTCAGTCTCGGCGTCAACCGCACCGACGCCGGCTGGCTCGGCAACGGCATCTACTTCGGCGACGCCGCCTGCACCAGCCTCTTCTACACCACCCCGGGCCGCAAACAGACCCGTTTGCTGGCCATTACCCGCGTCGCCCTCGGCAAGATGAAGGACTATACCCAGATCACCTACGGCCTGGCCGGCCCGCCCTCCGGCTACGACAGTTGCCACGGCGTGCGGGCCACGCCCAAAACCACGTCCCAGTTCGCGGATGATGAATACGTGATTTACAGAAACGAACAACAACGGCTGGAATACCTCCTCGAGGTGACATGTTAGATTTCAGATTGCAGATTTCAGATTGCAGATTGAAAAGTCCCAAAGCTGAAAGCTGAAAGCTGAAAGCTGAAAGTTGAAAGCTGAAAGCTGAAAGCTGAAATTCAAAGGGGGCCCGCTATGCTGGTCAAAGTCATCCTGGTGGACGTGAACCCGAAAATGGTCCAGGCCTGGCGGGCCACCTTCGAGGAAAACCCGGAAGTTGATATTGTCGATGGTTCCATGTTGAACCAGACCGTCAGCGCCTGGGTGTCGCCGACCAACGCACGCGGCAGCATGGATGGCGGCCTCGACGCTATCATCAAGAATTTCCTGGGCGCCCCCATCGAGAAACGGCTGCAGCAGGAAATTGCCAAGGTGTATCATGGGCTCATGCCCGTCGGTTATGCCACGTGTGTGCCGACCATGATGGCCATTCCCAAGTTTCTGATCTCGACGCCGACCATGGTGGCCTCGTCGGAGGACGTCAGCGACACGCTGAATGTGGCCCTGGCCTGCGCGGCCGCTTTCCAGGCTGTGCACATGCAGAACGCCAAGGAACCAGGAAGCATCCGCTCGGTGGCTCTTCCGGGTTTGGGGGCCAACACCGGCAAGGTGCCGGTGGAGATTTGCGCCGACCTCATGTGGACCGGCTATGATCTGTTCCGCCGCCGGGAATTTACCGACTTCCAGGAGATGCGCGCCGCCCTAGAGGAACGGCTCGGCGATCTGGGGCCGATGACGGGAGGGACCGCAGCCAAGAAAAAGTCGGCTGCCTCGACCGGAGTCAATGGCGTCCCCGGGCCGGTTGCCGCCGCCGCCCCGCCGCCTTCCAAGGAAGAAGACATTGACTTCGATGATGCGGAATAAGGAGAAAAATCGAGACTCCTCGCTGAACACCACGAGGAGGGAGTCGCGAATGTCATGCGGAGCCAAGGTCTGGCGAACGCGGTCGATGGCGGCTTGCAGATCGCCGCGCGTGTCGCGGAAAGCCAGCAGCGACGGACCCTGAGCCCGGACCGCATTCGGTCTAAAAATACAACGTAAAATATCCGAACAGGCAAATGGTACCACCCAAGCCTACACCTCGACAACCGAGCAATACGGCGACCTCGTCAGCGCTTATGATGGCACCAACACCCGTTATTACGATAATGATGCCCTCGGCTCAATCGACGCGTTGTTAAACGACGCCGAAACCGACACCGACCGGTACCGCTACCGCGCCTTTGGCCTCGATTCGCATTACCAGGGAAGTACATCGAACGACTTCACCTTCGTCGGCCAAAAAGGCTACTTCCGCGACACGGAAATCGACCTGTACTTCGTCCGCGCCCGCTACTACGACTACGCCGCCGGCCGCTGGGTCAACGAAGACCCCCTCGGTTACAAAGCCGGCGACGTCAACCTGTACCGCTACAGCGGCAACAACCCCGTCAACAACATCGATCCCAGCGGGTTGGCTTTCTTGTACCCAGACAATTTGAAGATCCCTGTTTCGTCCGCCAACATTGAGCCAGGTTTGCTGGCGCGTTCCTATCGAGAACTGTTTGCCATCAAGTCGCCGGACGGATCGGAGCTCGCCTTTAATGTCAGTACGATGAATGTCAGTGGCACGGTGTGGAGAAAGGTTGAGCGAAT